>CAYQAQ010000129.1:0-6749 GCA_964415495.1 uncultured candidatus Brocadiaceae bacterium
GCCGAGCGAAACATAGCGCACGGTACGACCGAGCGCTTTATGTTCCGCAGCGCGGCGCATCGCGAGCGCGACGAGGTTGGCGTTGAACGCTCCACACAAACCGCGATCCGAGGTCGCAACCCAGATCTCAACGATCTTGACCGGGCGTGATTCCATCAGCGGATGATCGACGCTGCCGCCTGAAGCCTTGGCGACTTCGCGAATGATCTCGCGCAAGCCTTCCGAATACGGCCGCGCTGCGAAGGCGGCGTCCTGCGCCTTCTTCAATTTGGCGCTGGCCACCAGCTCCATCGTGCGGGTGATCTTCTTGGTATTGGCGACGCTCTTACGGCGTCGGCGGAGATCGCGAAGGTTGGCCATTGGTCAGTATCCGGGGGTCCGGAGGCTCACTTCTGCTCGAGGAAATTGGCGACGAAGCGCTTGACCGCTTCCTTGAACTTGGCGTCGGCCTCGGCCGAGAATTCCTTCTTGGTGCGGATCTCGGTGCCGACTTCGGCGTACTGTTCGCTCATGAAGGCGAGGAACTTCTTCTCGAATTCGGAGACGCGGTTGACCGGCACCTTGTCGAGCATGCCTTCGCTGGCGCCCTTGATCATCATGACCTGCGCTTCGACCGCGAGCGGCTGGGCTTCACCCTGTTTGAGCAGTTCGACCATGCGCGCACCGCGATCGAGCTGACGCTGGGTAGCCGGATCGAGTTCGGTACCGAGCTGCGCGAACGCTTCGAGTTCGCGGAAGGCAGCGAGGTCCAGACGCAAGGTACCGGCGACCTTCTTCATCGCCTTGATCTGCGCCGAACCGCCGACGCGCGACACCGAGATACCGACGTCCACGGCGGGACGCTGACCGGCGTTGAACAAGTCGGGCTGCAGGTAGATCTGACCGTCGGTGATCGAGATCACGTTGGTCGGAATGTACGCGGACACTTCGCCTTCCTGGGTCTCGATGATCGGGAAGCTGGTCAGGCTGCCGCCGCCGAGCTTATCGGAGAGCTTGGCCGAACGTTCGAGCAGGCGCGAGTGGAGATAGAACACGTCGCCGGGATAGGCTTCACGACCAGGCGGACGACGCAGCAGCAGCGACATTTCGCGATACGCGGCGGCCTGCTTGGAGAGATCGTCGTAGGCGATGAAGGTGGCGAAGCCGCGACCGCCAGCGGCGACCGACTGTTCGACGTACTTGCCGTTGGCAACCTTGGGCAGCCCGGCCTCGTGCTCCCAGGTGTTGTACATGAAGAACTCGGCCATCGCGGTACCGGCGTAGGGCGCCAAGAACTGCAGCGGCGCCGGCTGCGAAGCCGAAGCGCTGACGACGATGGTGTAAGCCAACGCGCCGGTGGCTTCGAGCTTCTTCACGATACCGGCAACGGTCGATTCCTTCTGACCAACGGCGACGTACACGCAGATGACGCCCTTGCCCTTTTGATTGATGATGGTGTCGATGCAGATCGCGGTTTTGCCGGTCTTGCGATCGCCAATGACCAGCTCGCGCTGGCCGCGACCGACCGGGATCATGGCGTCGATGGCCTTCAAGCCGGTCTGCAAGGGTTCATGCACCGAACGACGATCGGCCAAGCCGGGCGCGGGCGATTCAACGCGGCGACGCGCTTCGGCGTGGATCGGGCCCTTGCCGTCGATGGGACGACCGAGCGGATCGACCACGCGTCCGAGCATCGCCTGACCGACCGGCACTTCGAGCACACGCTTGGTGCGCTTGACGATCGAGCCTTCGCGGATGCCCAGGTAGTCACCCAGGATCACGATACCGACGTTGCCTTCTTCGAGGTTCAGGGCCAAGCCGAAGGCACCCGAGTCGAACTCGAGCATTTCGCCAGCCAAGCAGCCGGAGAGGCCGGTGGCGCGGGCAATACCGTCACCCACCTGGACGACGGTACCGATCTCGTCGACAGTCAGCTGCTCATTGTATTGGGCGAGCTGGGCCTTGATCAGGGAGGTCATCTCGTCAGCGCGGATCTTCATAGTCGTCTCTTATTCGCTCTGCGGTTGGGGTCGGGCAGGCTGTGGGGGAAGGTTCAGCGGAGGGTCAGGCGTTCGCCCACAGCCGGTCACTCAGGACCGTCTGGGACATGGAATGGGATAAGGCGTCGAGGCGGCGGCGCACGCTGGCGTCGAGGTAGGTATCGCCGATGCGCGCAGTGAAGCCGGCGATCAGGGCCGGTTCAACCCGGCGTTCGACGTCGGCCTTGGCACCCTGCTGCTGGGTGATGCCCTGGATGATACGTTCGTGCAGGTCAGTGGCGACGGGGGTCGCGGTGGTCACGACCACGTGGATACGGCCGGCATCGGCTTCGGCCTGACGGATGACCTCCGCCAGGATGGCAGGAGCATCGGCAAGGCGATTGCGATCGACCAGCAGGGTCAGCAGGCGCAGCACCAGTTCATGCGCACCTTCAGCGAGCTGGCTCAGCACACGCTTGGCGCGTGCCTTGCCGATACGCGGATCGTCGAGAGTCAGCAAGCTGTCGACGGTCAATCCGGCAGCGAGTTGACGGCAATCCGCCACCACGGCGTCGGTGGCGGCGCGTTCGCGGGCCAGCTCCAGGAGCGCAGCAGCGTAAACTCCGGCGACGGTGGCAGCAGACATCGTTCAGTTCCTTCCCGCGCCCTGGCTGAAACGGGCCACGGCTTCGGTGATGAGCTGTTCGTGCTTTGCCGTATCCAGACGCTCGCCGATGGCTTTTTCAGCGACCATGGCGGCGATCTGCGCGACCTGACCCCGCAGCTCGACCAAGGCCGTCGAGCGCGCGGCGTCAATTTCACGCAGGCTGCGCACGCGAATGGCGTCAATTTCCTTGCGACCTTCTTCGACCTGAGCGACCTTGAGCGCTTCGGCGTCGCGACGCGCTTCCGACATCATCTCGGCGATGCGGGTTTCAGCACCGCGCAACTGGAGATCGAGGTCGTCCTTCAGGCGCTTGGCCTTGGCATAGGCCTCTTCGCTCTCGGCCAACTCCTTGGCCAGCTTGGCTTCACGCGCCGCAATAGCATCGGCGATCGGCTTGACGCCGAGCTTGAGCAGGATGACGACGAAGACCACGAAGGCCGAGAGGCCCCAGAAGAAATCGGGAATGAAAGCGTAGACAGCTTGCGCGTCCATGGCACGAGACTCCGGCCGAGACCTTCCCCGTGGGAAAGGTCACGGCGCTGCAGGAGGGTGGATCGGACTCAGTTGCCGGCGATGACGAAGCCGACGACCATGGCGATCAGGGCCAACGCTTCGATGAAGGCGATGGCCAGGATCATGGTGCCCTTGAGGGCGGGGCCAGCTTCAGGCTGACGCGCGGTGCCTTCGAGGGCAGCGGCGGCTAGCTTGCCGATGGCGTAGCCGGCGCCGATGACGGCGAGGCCAGCAGCCAGGCCAGCGCCGAGGGCGCCCAGCTTGACAACTTCAGTCGCGGTCTGGCCGGTGGCTTCAGCGGCCATAAGGGCCTGGGTGGCGGTGGTCACGATGGCGGTCAGGTCGGCCATGGGAGGCTCCTCAGGGATGAGCTTGAAAAAGGCTCAGTGTTCGGGGTGAATGCTGGTGCCAATGAAGATGGCACTGAGCAGGGTGAAGATGTAGGCCTGGATGAAAGCAACCAGGAGTTCCAAGAAGTACAGCGCAACGGCAACGACCCAACCCACCGCGCCGAGTCCCAAACTCATCGCGCCCTGGCTTTGGTCGCCAGCGAAAATGATGAAGCCAAGGGTGGTGAAGGCGAGCACGGCGGTATGGCCGGCGAACATGTTGGCCGCAAGACGAATGGCCAGGGCGGCGGGCTTGATCAGCAGACCGAGCAGCTCGATCACGAACAGCAGGCACCAGACCAGCATGTCCATGGGCTTGAACGACCAGTGCACGGGAACCAGATTGATCCAGAATCGCACGATGCCCTGTTCTTTGAAACCAAAGAACAGCATGGCGAGCAAGGTGGTCACCGCAAAAGCGACGGTCACGCCCGGATTGCCCGAGGCGACGCCACCACCGGGAATCAGACCGGCGAGATTAAAAGCGAGAATGCACAAGAATAAGGCCGCAAAATGCGGCACCCAGCTGTCCGCGTAGCGGAAGCCAGCGACGACCGCCGCGGCCGCACCGCTGTGCGTGCCCGCCGCATGGCCGCCATGCAGATCATCGTGCGCAGCGTGATGATGCGCGACAGGACCCTTGATATTCGGGCGCACGATGTCGTTGCGCACGAACAGCACGACCGATTCCAGCATATGCTGGACCACGCCCTGCGGCTTGACTTGGCCAGCCTTGGGCCGCTTGACGAACAGCACCACGGCCAGCACGAGCAGCGCCAGGGTGCCGACGAAGGTTTGATTGTTCACCCAGCTGAGCGCTTGCGGGAAAGTCAGATACGCTTTGCTGCTCGCGACCGACATCGCCTTGGCAAAGGTCTCGGGGCTGGTGCCGTAGCCGGCAGCCTTGGTGGTGGCCCAGCTCAGATACGGCGCCACATCGGCAGTCGCAAAACCCGGGTGCTGCTGCAATTCTTGCACGTTCTTGCCGGTGTACGCGGCAAGGTTGAAAATGATGATCGGCTTGCCATGCAGCCACTCGATAGCCGGATACGGCATCGTGTGATGGGCGCGTACGGCATCAAAATTAAAATGGAATTCTTTGGCGGGGGCGGGCGACTCTTCGCCTTCGACGGCGGTGGTGGCCGTCGACGTGGGCGCGACCCAGCGTTCGTGCAACGTTTCCGCGTTGGTTGGCAACACCGGCTTGGGTTCCGTCGCTACTTCGGCGCGCGGAGCCGGGCGTGCAACCTCAGGGCGCGCCGCGTGCTGCATGGAAGCCTGCACCGTCAAGGCCGGGGCCGTGGTCGCGAGGCGGCGTTGTGTCGGAACATCCCAGGCATCATCGCCAGTCCAGCGCGGATGCAGCTGATTAACGACTCCCGTCCAGCGCACGTGCCAGGTTTCGGTAAGCGGCGTCCAACGGATGTGGAGGTGATCAGCCACGGACCGGATCCTCGTCAGGCATGGAACGGAGCACCGCGTCGATCAAGGTGCCGATGACGACACAGCCGATGCAGATCGTGATTGCCGACAGCGGCAGCGGGAGCAGCAGATAGAGCGCCAAGCCAGCAATGAGCACGCCGGCCAAACGCAGCACCACGGCGAGCAACACGCCGCCGAGAGCGGCGTTGATATCGGCGCGCCAGCGACTGGCCGCGGCCATTCCCGCGGCGAATGCAATCGGTGCGGCGGCGGCAGCGCCGATCACGAGCGAACGATCCGCCAAGACCAACCCAGCGATCACCGCCAAGGCGATCGGCAGCAGGGACCACCAGCAGGCGTGATCGATGCGGATCACTTGCTGCTCCGGATGGCGTGATAAAAGCCGACCGCGATAAAGACCAAGCTGGAGATGATCAACCCCACCGGCGCCGAGTCGAGCCACCGATCGATGGTGTAGCCGAGCACACCGCCGACTAAAAGAGCGCCGACCATGATGTAGGCGGCACCGATGCCCTGAAAGGGATTGCCACCCGGAGGGCTCCCGCGCGGGGCTTGCGGCCGCTGCTCGGAATCGTCCGGACCGACCGCCAGGATCGGGGCACCAAGAGTAGAGAGGGCCGTGGACATGTGCTGGGTGCGGGCGCGAGACCATAGGACGCGCCCATTGCTGTCAAGGCAACGCCACGCCAAGAACCGATGAAGGGGTGATCGATGCGGCCCACGCATGGAAGCCCTGCCGCCAGCGCCATAGACAGTCGCTGCCGTCCCAGGGTGGATTGCTTGGCGTCGCGGCCGCAATTGCCACCATGGGCCCATGCTGCACGTCGCTGCACTGGTCGCTGCTACTTTCGCCCTGAGCACTCTGCCCGGGGTCGAGGAGGCCAAGCCCTCCCCTGCCGACGAGGCGTTCCGCTGGACCACCGCGTCAGCGCCAGGCAGCGAGGTTGAGACCCGCAATGCCACTGCCGATGCGCCGCCATCTGTGTTCTTACGGCGCGGCCGTATCGCCGTCGCTGCTGACGGGGGCGACCGCGACCAGCAGGTGCTCATCGAAGCCGGACCGGTGGCGATTACCGTCACCTCCGGCCAAGTCTTGGTCGACCATATCGACGGCACGTGTTTCGTCGTCGTCGTCGTCGGCTCAGCGCTGGTGCGCGGCGTTCACTCGCAGCATCGCGGCATTCTCCTGCAATCGCGCCAAGGCGTGGCCAGCGCGGTCGACGGAGCACTTGCCGATGTGCTCACCTTCGAACGCGTGCCGCGCCTCAACGATCCCGAGCCGCTGGCCCTGCAAGCGAGCGCCGCACCGCAGGCGCACGCCCACAATGAGCCGTGGCCAGAAGAAGTACCCCTGTTGGCTGCTCAACTGCCGGTCACCGCAGAACCAGCTCAGGCGGCGGAATCAGCTGCAGTAACACCAGAGACCGACCACGCCGAAGTGCTGACACCGCATGACGACATGGCCACGGCTTCGCCTGCGGCAGAAACGGCCGAGACACCAGCTGCAATCATGGTTCCCGATGCGGACCGTGAGATGCCGGAAAAAACCGATGTTTCGAGCCCAGCGGTCGCAACCGGCCCATCCCTGGCGCCCGCTTGGCAGCGGCGCGGTCGGCGCTGATTCATGTGGCAGATCTTGTGGCAGATGCCCTTCGTGGGCATGGGGTTGATCACCATCGCCCTGCTCGGAGCACTAATCCTGCGCGGTCCTCTGGTTGCCCGCTGGGGCGGACGCGGGCTGATCGCTGCTCTCGTGGGCGGTGCGCTGCTGGGTGTCCT
>CAYQAQ010000129.1:6759-7600 GCA_964415495.1 uncultured candidatus Brocadiaceae bacterium
CCGCCAGCCTGGGTTGGGTGGCGTGGACGGGGACCTGGGTCATCACCAGCTACGCCGTTTTTTTGGTGCTCGCTGCGCTCGCCGCGCGCTGGCTCTTTGTGCGCGCCTGTCGCCACGATGCGGCCCTGCAGACCGCGGGTGCACGCGCCAATGACCTCGTTCTGGTGGCGCTCCTCGGAGGTCTGATCGGCGCCCGCGCCCGCTTCGTGTGGGAAAACAGCGCCCTGTTCCGCACCGCGGATGGTCTCGACTGGCGGCGCATTCTCGATCTCGACTCCGGCGGCATGGTCTGGTATGGCGGCTTGATCGGCGGCGCTCTCGCCGTGCTCGTGTGGGCGTGGCGCTTGCGCGTGCCCCTCTTGCCGCTGGCTGATGCCGTCGCCCCAGCATTGGCGATCGGCCTGGGATTCGGGCGTATCGGCTGTTTTCTGAATGGCTGCTGTTATGGCCGTGTGTGCGATCTGCCGTGGGCCGTCACCTTCCCCGGCCACGTCGAGTCCCGACATCCCGCCCAGCTCTATGAAAGCGGCGTGGCCTTCATGCTCGCGGGGGTGCTCACGATCCTACATCGCCGCCCGCAGCGGCCGGGCCTGGTCGCTGCGATCTTCTGCATCAGCTATGGCATCTGGCGCTTCATCAATGAGACCCTGCGTGACGACTATCGCCATGCGGGAACCTTGAATGACCTCGGGGGCTGGGAATTGACCAATAGCCAGATCACCAGCCTCTGGCTCCTGGTAATTGGTTGCGTGCTGATCACGTGGTCGCGCTACCGGCAAGCGACATCACCCGCCCCGGGCGCCAGTTGACAGGCTCCAGTTGACAGGCTTTAGCCGCCCCT
>CAYQAQ010000130.1:0-6586 GCA_964415495.1 uncultured candidatus Brocadiaceae bacterium
CCTGATGTTTTGGAATTTCTAACTTTAAACCTTAGAACTTTTACCTTTTTTTAATAAACAAAGGTAATACTATGAAAAGGGATATAAAAGCCCAAATTAATCCAAAAATCATTGATATGCTGAATGAGTACCAAAAACTATATTTATTGTCTGAAAATAGAAAAATAACAAGACTTAGAATGGAGCTAATGGTAGATATTAAAATTGGTTTATACTTAATTGATAAAGCTTGGTGATAAGAAATAGAAATATCAGCGTCTATTCTTCTAGCCTCAGTTAGCATTATTATAGTGTTATTGACGCTAACACCTATAATAAATAGAAAGGCGAGGTAGGCTCCTTCAGTTAAAATACTATTGGTAAATACGAAAGCGCAAATACAGCCTATTAGTGAAAATGGAATTATAGCAAAAGCTAATATTGAATAATAAATTGATTCAAAGTAAATTAAGAAAGCTATAAAAAATAAGCTAATAGAAAAAACCCAAGCATATTTATTTAATGTTCCAAAATTACTATTGAAATTGAGACTTAAATCAATTATTTTATAGCTATATCCTGCTGGCAGAGTTTTTGTCCACTTATATAGAACATTGTCTCGATACTTATTGCCAAATTTTTTATTCCCTTTATACAGCCAATCCATGTATAATATATATGACTGATTTTTTTTAAAGATATAACTTGATTCCTTCTTTATAGTCGGAAAAAAATATTTGTCAAAATTAAATTGATTTATTTCATTTTTAGCATACCAGAAGTCAATATTTGAAGATTTATTTTTTTTAACATTTATAATGTTCTTTTGATTTTGAGTATATACTTGCTTATTATTTAAGTCAAATTCATATAGCCATTTTTTTGCTAGCTTAACCTCTTCAGGATTGATATCTTTTAATGTTGAATAAACTATTTGCTTTGAATTTTGAGTTGAGCTTATCATATTTTTTGGAAATATTATTGTATCAATTTTTGGGTGTTCATTGAGCAACATCCCGAGTTTTGATCCAAACCTCAGGAGTTGATTTTGGTCAAATCCTGATATTTCGAGTCGATAATTTTCAATATTTTTAGCACTGTGATTTGAAAAACCTTGGCCTTCAGTCGAAATCACTATATCAATATTTGATACCTGATCTGTTATGGAGGATAGTATATTATAAATTTTTAAAACCTTGTTCTGCTCCGTCGAACTTGGAAAAATAACGGTAATCTCACCTGTATTATCACTATTTATTTTAGTTTCAAAAACAAAAAAATTGTTCTTATTCAATTCCAATAATTGATTTTCAAAACGAACTATTGTTGATTTTAGATTGTCAGGTAAAACGCTCAAAGGGCTTGAGAAAGAGCATGTAATTTTAAAATTGGAAGTCTTATTCGTGGCGTTTTGTTTATAAACATTATTATAAAATTGATATAATAGACCACCTAAGTATTTATCAAGATAAGGACGCATTTTTGATGAATAGAATTCAGACCCAAAGGTATATTGATATAGTTTGTTGTCAGGAATTTCTTTTGGAAGTAAAAAAAGAGGGATTCCGAATACAATAATTAGCATCGGTATTAGATACTGCTTTTTGTTTGTAAAAAAGGATGTTAAAGGCTTCATACTATGTACGTTCACAGTTAACACTTCATCTTGATTTACTTTAAAAAAAGTAGGAAAAAGAATGACACACCAAATCGTTGCGAAGCATAACATTAAAATCAAAATGACTATAAAATTATAAAAAATAGATTGCAATTCCTGTGGAAGAAAAAAAACTACAACAAAGGTCAACAAAGTAGTAAAATTGCACATTAAAATTACAGGCAAAAACTTTAAGTTTACGCTTTGAGTTTTAAAATGGGCTAGTGCTAGTATAAAAATATCTAAAATAAGCCCAATACTAATTGCTATGCTTATAATGGCATAACTATCTATTATTAGATCAAGATAAAATATAGTGATACAAACACTTGCAACTGTTAAAACCATATTTATAATTATTTTTAACAAATCAGCGTAATTCCTAAAAGTAATCCATAAAAGTAAAAAGCTAAGTAAAAATGATACTAGTGCTTTCACCAATGAGTTTTGTATTTCTAGTTTAATATATCTAGCAACACTGGATTCTGTTATTAAATCTACATTTTTTGCGCTAGCATTTTTTTCTATTTCAACTATTTCATCTACATTTCTCGCTGCTTTGTATATATTAGATCTCGAGTCAAAAGAAATATTTATGTTCGTGGTAATCTTGCTATTGGTCCTTAAAGTTGCGCTTTCATTTTCTCTATTTAATGACACATTAGCAAATTCCCAAAGGGAAACTTGCGTTTTATATTTTGAAGTAAATTTGTTTAGACTTAATCCAGTTGTGTCTTTAATTATGTAATGACTTTGATGGTTTAAATTACCGATGGGTTCGTCGCTTGGTAGATATGAGTAAAAATCAAAATTCTTTAGTTGGTCTAAAACATCACTTTCATCAATGCCTAATTTATTCATTTTTGCAACATCGAGATCTATCAGATATTGAGTCTTTGGCATGTTTACGACATCAACTTCATTAATCCCCGAAATTTTGCTTAGTTTTTTTATAATTGAGTTTATTGCCTCAAGTCTACTTTCACTGTTATTACTGATTATTTTTATTTTTGTCGTATTCATGTTTATATCACCAGTAGTTGTGGTCATTGTTTTTACCTCTGGCAATTGAGCATTAATTGGTAAAACAGGAATCAAACTTCGGATACTTAAAACAATCTTCGTTTTTACTTTTTGAATATCTGCATCTTTAGAAATGTATGCTTTGGTAGTACTAAAATTTGGAGTAGTATAAGATTGAATAGAATCTACATAATCAATATTTAATACTGCACTTTCGATAATATTAGTTATCAATTCGTCAGCTTCATTGGGTAGCATAGTAGTATATGCAACATCGATATCTATTACATTAAGCGTAGAGGTTGGTATTAATCCTAACCGTAAGTTTTGGCCACAGTATAATCCCCATAGTAATATGTAAAAACTTACTATGTAAATTTTAAATTTATGTTTATTTAAAAAACTAATCATTAGCTTTTCTTTGATAGAAAAGCAATAAAATTGAAGGTAAAAATAAAATACTAGCTATCGTACCAAAGCTGAGTCCACCTAGTATTGCATATGCCATTGATTTTTGGATGGCATATTGTTCACCAGAATAAAAAAGAACTGGTAGAAAGCCAAAGATAGTTGTTAAAGTAGTACTAACAATTGGCCAAAATTTATTTGTGTTAGCCTTGGTTATACTATCTAATATGTTATTGCCTGCTTTTAAGGATTGCATAATTGAATCTGTTTTTAATATACTATCATTGAGAGATATACCAAAAGTTAATAAAATTGCAGATAAAGAAAATACATTTAATGTACTTCCTGAAATATATAAGATAATTAAACTTCCCACTAAACAAATAGGTAATAAGGATAAAATAACTAAGGGAACAAGAATGGATTCAAACTGAATAGAAAGAATTAGAAACAGTAATAATACTACTAATAAACCGATATAAGTAAACTCGATTAATAGTTTATCTTTGACGAATTTCATTCCAGAAAACTCTATTTTTGCTCCTAATCGTACGAGCTCCTTGAGTTGTTTGGAAGATATTTCGCTCTCAGATAATAAATTGAAGGCTACAAATGGGCCATTGATATCACCTTCAATGTTTTCAATACTATAGGCTGGTTCTATCGATATTAAGTCTTTTAAATCATAGTAAACATTTTGTTTTGGATGTAAAATTTTAGCGGTAACCAGATTTTTATGTATGTTTTCGTATTCGTTCTGATACCCTAAATAAGATATGAATTCTTTTTGGTTTATAGTGAGCTTTAAAGAAGATCTGTTATTGAGAAGCATATTTATTTCATCATTGACATATTGTTCAGTTAGCCCTAAGGAATATATTTTTTCCTTTTTAAATGAAATTATTGATTTAGACAAATTAGATTGGTTTTGGGAATTCATCAATTTTTCAGGTTTTATTATTTTGATCATTGATTGTACAAGATTTTTATGCACTTTCTCTGAAACATCATTTGGATATACTTTAATATAATACTCGGGTAAGTCTTCAAGAAATATATCTTCTAATAGATTCTTACGGGGATATATTTCTATTGCCGCATTCGAAGTTATACTGCTTATACTATCTCTAATCATATTAGTTATTTCATTTTTAGGTTTAATGCCATCATAGCGCAACCTAAAGCGAATTTGCTTTTCATTGTATTCTACTTTTTCATCAAAGTTTTTTGCATTGAATGTGTAAAAATTAGCACTGGGCCACTGCAAAGCAAATTGTTCGAAAAAGGTTTGGCGAAATAAATAGGGTTGCGCTTTTTCAAAATTGATATCAATATCCATTTCGTTTTCAAAAGTATTTGGTATTACTTCTTTACCTATTTTTTTTATTACAAATGGTCCTAATATTATAATTGAACAAAAGACCGAAATGATGACAAAAGGCTTTGTTAAAAGTTTATTTACATACATTGGCAGCATTGTAAAAGGTATATTTATTGCTTTTTTTATAAATAATTTGTACAATACTGGAATTGAGATAATTGAGATTAATAGGCTACTTAATAAAACAAAACTTATGGTTAGAGCAAAGACGGTCAGTATTTTGCCTAGCATGCCATTGACCAGAATTAATGGTAAAAATATGAATAGCGTAGTAGCTGAAGATGTAACTAAAGAGAAGAACACAGAAGATATTCCATTTACAATCCCTGTATCAATGTCTCTATATATTTCCACATTCCTATTGATGCTATCGATTATAATTATTGCATTATCCACGGTCATCCCTACACATATTATTAATGCGGTAAGTGTTAATAAATCAAAGGAAATATCAAAAATATAAATTAAAATTACTGAAAGAGCAATTGATGTTAAAAGATTTATGCCGATAATAATACCTAATCTGAAATTGTAGTATATTAAAAACAACATTAACGAAGCAATAAGAATACCCAAAATAATTGTTGTTTTAAAACTTGAAATGCTGTCATCTAATTGGGCTATTTGATTGTCAGTTATTACAAAATGGTATTGATGATAGCTGGATTTTAAGTTTTTTAGAATTAAATTAATTTTTGTCTCATAACTATATGTCGAAGAAACGGGAGTTTTAATAATATTGAAAATTAAACATTTTTTACCATTGTAGTAGGCCTGACCATAAGTTAATGTGTTTTCTAAAATCTTAACTTCACAAAATTCGCCTAATGATAAGAAGTTATTGTTCTTAAAAATTTTGAAACTTTGCAAATCTGAAGGAGTTAGTATATTTGAAGAGAATACTAGGTCAATTAGATTGTTATTGTCTTGTATTTTAACAACTTCTTCGGAGGTATTGATTGTTGAAAGTGATTCTAAAATATCTTTTGTTGTTAATCCAAATTTTATCATTTTAGATTGGTTAAGCTGGATGCTTAATTTATATTGCATGATACCTTCTATGGTCACTTTAGAAATCTCTGCCTCTTGTTCAAATTGATTTTTGATAAGAGTAGATAGTGGACTTGATAAAATGGATAGGTCTTCTGACGATGCTAACTTCGGAAAAACAGCTATTTTTATCAACGGAATATCATTGATATTAGGATGTAATATAGTGGGTCTATTAAAATTTTTAGGAAGAGTTGAAGTATGTTTGTCAATTATTGTTGAAATTTCAAATATCTTTTGCTCCATATCCTCTTTAGGATCGAAAGTGACATTTATCACACTTCCTTTTTGAGCCGCATTGTATGATATATCTTGAGTTCCAGACACTTTTTGGATAAGTTGTACACATGGTAATATATATATATTCAGTATATCATCAGCATTTTGATTTATGTCATCAAATTTTATTTTGAGTTTTGGAATTTCGGTTTGAGGTAGCAAGCTGATTGGCACTTTGAGACTTAAGAACCATGCAAAGCATATAATAAAAGCCAGAGTAGTTAACACCCCAATTGGCCTATATATTAATACTTTTATCATCTACTTATCAAAGTTTGACTTTGGAATTGTGGTTTAAGCTATTGGTGCTACTTATTAATGCTATTTGACCATCTGTAAACTCTCCCTTAATTGCATAGTAATCTTCATTTTCACCAATTATTTCAACAAAGTTCCATACAGCCAGTTTTTTACTGTTATCCAAAGTGAAAATCACATTTCTACCCGATCTTTCTTCTACAGCTTGCTTTTTTACCATTAATACGTTGTTCACGTAATTTCGTAATTTTATCCTTACCTGAGCTCCATTAATAAATTCTTTGGAATACGTAGCAGGTTTGATATAAGTTTCGATAAGACCATTTTGGTCTACCTGTGCCTCGTTCCTATTTATATAGCCAAAAAACATTTTTTGGCTGCTATCATGCATTAGCTCAAATTCTACTTTTGTACCTTTTAGATTTGTTGTATACATATATTCAGGCAATGAGAAAGCTACTTCAAAACTATTTATGTCAACAATGTTACATATCAGCTCACTTTGGGTAATATATTGACCTGATACAACATTAGAATTTACAATAAATCCT
>CAYQAQ010000130.1:6596-7599 GCA_964415495.1 uncultured candidatus Brocadiaceae bacterium
GTTGACTATAGACCCTACATAGCTTAAGGAAATAATGCAATTCATTTAATTCAGCCATCACTGAGTTATACCCAGACATAATATTTACCTTTTCCAGCTTGGTCAATTTTATTGAAGAAATATCGCCTCCTTCTCCTCCATATAAAATTAATGCATCGTCTCTCTTGAATAAAGCCTGTTCGAATTCAGTATTTTTTTTTGCTATTGCTAATTTGATAGCTGTACTATCGTATGCTAACAGCAATTCTCCCTTATTTATTTTATTATCTTTGCTATGCTTCATATATGATACTTGCCCAGTCATCATGGCTTTTACCGGTAGAAAGGTTTTTGCTTTTAGTTTTCCAAAAATTATTTTTTCTGAATAAAAGCCTGACAACCTAATTGGTGTGCTTTCTACCTCTACTGCATCAACTTGAATGTTAGCCTTCGCATTTGAATTATCGGTTTGAGCAAATTCATTTATATAATTATCATCACTACTTTTACTTGGCTTACACCCCCAAATGATAAAAAACAACAATAGTGGTGAAAAATATTTAAATATAGTCATGATATCCTGCCATTTTTAATACATTTTGACTAACTCCACACAGTAAATAGACCTTTATTTGGTGATCAACCGTAAGTAATTTATATTTTGGTATTTTGATTTCGCTATCATTTATGTGTTTCGTTAGCCACTGTTGACTCATGCTTAGCTCATTAGCTATCTCTTTTCTTGTTTTAAAAAGCTTAAAAGGATAATTTTCTTTATTGGTACTCTTCATAGATTAAGTTTTTACTGTAACAAATAGGTTTTGCGAAAATAGTAATAAAATGTAATTGCATAAAAATTCTTGACCAAAAATACATAAATATTTATTAATTTATATTAATTTATATAAATTTATATAAATTTATATTAAACTGTTATCCATACTTTTGGATCATTAAGATTGCAATCAAAGTTTAGTTTAATTTATTTTTTAACAAAAAAAATTCATTTAATATGAAAAAATTA
>CAYQAQ010000131.1:0-7598 GCA_964415495.1 uncultured candidatus Brocadiaceae bacterium
GGTGGCATGGGCATGTTGCTCATGCTGCCGATGATCTTCGCGCTGATGTACTTCATCGTCATCCGCCCGCAGCGCCGCGAAGAGAAGAAGCGCAAGGAACTGATGGGTGCCCTGAAGCGCGGCGATCAGGTCGTCACCATCGGCGGCGTGCACGGCGAAGTGATGACGGTTGGCGAAACCACCGTCGATCTGCGCATCAATGCCGCCGGCGCGGAAACGGTGGTGCGCTTCAATAAAGGTGCCGTCGCCTCGCAGGTCGACGCCACGAAGGCAGTCTGAGCCATGCCCGCATTTCTCCTGCTGTCCATCATCACGGCGGCCGGCTGTGCCGCCTTCGTGGGCGCCCTCGGTATCACTATCGCCGAGGCTGACACCCTGACCACCTTCCTGCGGGTGTTGGTCGGCTTTGTGGTCGTGGCCGCGACCAATATCGGCGTGCTCGTAGTGGCCCGTCGCACTGGCAATCCGATGAAGCGGCCGTTGGTCGTCGCCAACACCTTCCTGCTCGCCCTGTTCCTGCTGTTCTTGCAGAACAAGGTGATGATCGGATCGCAGGAGATCCAAGCGGACATCGTCGATAGTGACAACCGCACGCACCTCATCGCCTTCCGCGATCTCGCGGGCACTCCCGTCCTGGCCGGAGCCGGTGAAATTACTGCGCTCCAGCAGCGTTTCGCGGGTGGCGATTTCGTCGAAGCCGTCGCTTTAGACGGCGAACCGGTGGTGACGCCGGACAAACGCATCCGCGTGACTTTGAAAGAAGAGCAAGACGTCAGCGCTTTCCGCGACCGTCTGCTCGGCAAGCCCTTCCAACGCAGCAATCCCGAACGCGGCTTGGTCGAAGTCGGACGCGGTATCGATCTGCGCGGCGGTGCTGAATTCATCTGTCAGCTGTACAACGATCTCGGCCAGCGCGTCGCTGCCGACGATGAAGTCCTGCACATCCTGCGTTCGCGCCTGGACCAGCGTGGTCTGACCGAACCCACGGTAACCCGCCTGTCCAACGGCGACGTGCAGATCGTGATTCCCGGCGGTACGCCGGCCGACGCTGCGCGCACGCGCCGCGTGATCGAACAGACCGGCCGTCTGGAATTCCGCGAAGTGCTGCACGTTTACATGCCACCCGCACCCGGCGAACTGCCGGCCGAAGTCGTCCGCCGCCCGAATGGTGGCTATGAGCTGGCCCCGGAATACCGCGCCAGCCGCCGGCATGTGATCGCCATCGACAAGTCGCGCGATCCTGACTTTGTGCCCAACCGCTTCTTCCATTTGGGTCCTGCGGAGCTGACCGGCAAGGATGTCGCCAACGCCGAACGGACCCTGGATCAGGGCCGCGACGCCGTCGCCATCACCTTCACCGCTACCGGCGGTGCGCGGAACTACGAGTTCACCAGCCGGCTGTACAACGATCACCAGGGTCTACCTGACGGCGCAGCGCAAAAGACCGCCAACTCACCAGGCGAAAAGCGCGGTTTGCTGGCGATTTTATTCGATGGCCAAGTCGAGTCGGCGCCGATCGTGCAGTCGCCGTCCAACATCAATTGCGTCATCAACGGTCAATTCACCCCCGAAGAAATCGATAGTCTGCGCGCGGCGCTCAAGGGCGGTTCGCTGGCGGTGACGCCGGTGGTGCTCTCTGAACGCGTCGTCGGCGCGACGCTCGGTATGGACGCAGTGCGGCGCTCGATCACCACCATGCTGTGGTGCTTCGTCGGCATCCTGCTGTTCATGGGCCTGTACTACCGTCGCCTCGGCGTGGTGGCGATCCTGTGCTTGCTGATCACCGGTGCGCTGATTTGGTCGACCCTCTCCATCTTCGGTGCCGTCATGACCCTGCCTGGCTTGGCAGGCTTGGTGCTATCGATCGCGATGTCGATGGACACCAACGTGTTGGTCTATGAACGCATACGGGAAGAACAGCGAGCCGGAAAAGATTTGGGGACAGCCATCGACCTCGGTTACAGCCGCGCTTTCTTGGCCATTCTCGACTCGAACCTGACCACCATCCTGTCTGGTTTGATCCTGTACTGGATCGGCAGCGGTCCGGTGAAGGGCTTCGGCCTGACCTTGGCGGTGGGTGTGGCGGTGTCGATGTTCAGTGGTGTCTATATCGGTCGTATGCTCACCGATATGATCTGCCGTGGTCGCGA
Source organism: uncultured candidatus Brocadiaceae bacterium (assembly GCA_964415495.1). Classification (GTDB taxonomy): domain Bacteria; phylum Planctomycetota; class UBA11346; order UBA11346; family UBA11346; genus CAYQAQ01. The sequence goes on from CAYQAQ010000131.1 coordinate 2,151, forward strand.
ACGCGTGGCGATGTCGGGCATCATCCCGGAAATTCACGCGCCCTATGTGCGCTGGCGCAAAGCGTCGTTCACGCTGTCGATCATCACCACGATCTTGGGGGTCGGCTACTTCGCCTTCGGTCACCACCTGTATGAACGCGGCACCTTCAACCGCAATTTCGACATCGACTTCACCGGCGGCAATATGGCGCAAGTCATCTTCCGCGAAGAACAATCGCCCGAGCAAGTCAACACGGCCTTGCGTGCAGCGTGGGAACAAAACCCCGAACGATTCGATTTGCTCGATCCGGGTGAAATGGCGTCGCCGCAGGCCTATTTCGCGACCATCGCCGGCGGTGATTCCAGCCGCCAATGGGTCTTCCGTGGCCGCGACGAAGCCGGTGCAGGCATTGAAGCGCAACGCACCGCCCTCGATCGCCAGCGCGGTGATCTGCAACGTGAAATTGACCGGGCGCGCGATCCTGAGCGTCCCAACGAAGCGCGCGCGCGGGAATTGGAACCGCAGGTGCGGGAGCTGAGCACGCAGGTCCGCGAGCTCGAAGCTCAGATCCAAAGCCGCGTCCAGGTCTTCAAGGATCAGATCGCAGAGGCCTTTCCAGATTTAGTCGCCGAGGAAGGCAGCGAGATCCTTGCTGCCCGTTGGAGCACACCCGACGTCACGTTGGAGTTGGCCACGCTGGAAGCGCCGACGCCAGCGCAGACGTCGCGTCTGCAGGAAACGCTGAGCAAGCGCGAGGAGCTCGAAAAGGTCGCCGTCACGGCCCTCGTTGGTCAGAACGGAGTTCGCGTCGTCGCCACCTATCGTGAGGCCCCTTCTACCGCCCCGTTGACAACTGATGACCCCATCGCCACGCGGTTGAACACCTTGCTGAGCGAGAGCGCTGGTGATGACACTCTCGCCATCGGCAACGCCGCCCTCGACCTCTATCAAGGCGTCGTCCAGGCGTCAGCCGGTGCGTCGGTGACCATCGCCCAGGCCTTTCCGGCGTCGCAGCACTTCTCGGGCCAGGTCGCTGGTGCCATGAAGCGCAATGCCCTGATCGCTCTGGGCTTGGCGACCCTGATGATGCTGGCCTATATTGCGGCCCGCTTCGAGTTCGGCTTCGGCGTCGCTGCCGTCATCGCGATGGTCCATGACGTGCTGCTGACCTTGGGACTATCGGTCCTGTTCGGTCTGCGCATCGATTTGACCGTGGTTGCCGCCTTGTTGACCGTGATCGGTTATTCGGTCAACGACACCATCGTCATCTTCGACCGTATTCGCGAAAATCTGAAGCTCCACCCCGGCAAACCATTGCCGGAGTTGATCAATCAGTCGATCGCGCAAACGGTGCCCCGCACGATCCTCACCGGTGGTGCCACGGTCTTGGCGGTCATCGTGATGATGATGTTCGCTGGCGATGCGCTATTCGCATTCAACATGGTGCTGCTCATCGGCACGACCATCGGCACCTACTCGTCGATGTTCATCGCCGCCCCGCTGTTGCTGCGCTTCGACAAGCGTCAGTTGCTGACCCCGGAGCCCGAAGTGGCCCCGGAAGCGGTGGAGACCACCGCCGAGGTCCCGGCCGACGTGCCGACCGGGCCACAGAGCAATCAATCATGATTCGGGGTAACCTTGTCCTGGGGGGTGCCGGATGCTTGTCCGGCACCCCTCGGGTGTCATTATCCCGCACCACCACACCCATCGGGACTCTGTCCAGGAGGCTTTTTGCTCGGTCGTCGTCGTAGAGGCATCCCCCTTCCGCCCCCGGAAACCAATCGCGCGCGCGTCAACGAGCGCATCAAAGTCCCTCAGGTCCGCCTGATCGATGAAGAAGGCAAACAGGTCGGAGTGGTTGCCACCGATGAGGCCCGCAAACGCGCGGTCGCCGCCGGGCTCGATCTCGTCGAGGTTGCAGCCGAAGCGAAGCCGCCGGTCTGCCGCATCATGGACTACGGCAAGTTCATCTTCGAACAGCAGAAGAAGGACCGCGCGCAGAAGTCACATTCGCATCGCAGCGAAACCAAAGAAGTCCGTCTGCGTCCGCGCACCGGCAGCGGCGATCTGGAGATCAAGGTCAAGCACGCGCGTGAATTTCTCGAAGAAGGCTACAAGGTCGGCGTGCACGTGCAGTTCCGCGGTCGCGAGTTGTCGCACAAGGAAGTCGGCTTGGAAGTGTTCACCCGCTTCAAGGAAGCGTTGGCCGATATCGCCAAGGTCGATCAGGAACCGCGCCAAGAAGGCCGTCGTATGGTCGCCCTGCTCTCGCCGAAGGCGTCGAAGTAACGGTAGGCAGGAGTAGGAGCGAGGGAAAGGTTGGTCATGATGATGCGGGAACCACCGGGCGTCATGTCTGCTCGCTCTTCATTTCCGCTGAAACGCGGTGCCATCGGTGTGGCCTGCGCGCTGCTTGCGCTCGCGGGCTGCGGGCCAGATCGGCGCGTCGAAGCCCGCGCTGCCGTGGAGGCCGCGCAGCCCGATCAGGCGCGGCGGGCCATCAACAGACTGTACAAACATCAACTGGCCGAAGATAACGAGGGCTCGGCGCGCCTCGCCGCCAGCCGTCATCTGTTGTTGTGGCGGCTGGAGCGGGCCGCGATCGAATACGCCATTGGTGATCCGGCCGCAGCGATCGTCCATCTGCAGGAAGCCAGTCGGCTCGCGCGCCATGCGCGCACGCGCAGTGCCGCACGCGCGGTGTCCGCTGCGGTGGTCAATGACAACCTCACGCGGTGGTCGGGCGAAGCACCGGAACTGCTGCGCATTCCTGCCTATGGCCTGCTCGCTCACCTCGAACTGATGCAGCGCGCGGACGGCACGGTGCCGGGCACCGTCGATCGCAGCAGCGCAGATATCCACGCCGACCGTGCCGCGAGCGCCTCGCTCGCCCTCGCCGATCAGTTGGGTCGTCTGGCCGAGAAAGAATTTGGCTCTGCCAGCTATCGCAACGACGCTTGGTTGCATCTGCTGGCTGCGACCGGTTTGTTCGCCGTCGCCGCGACCAATGACGATCTGCAGACCGCCCGCCTGTTCGCCGAACGTGCCGCCGAGGCCTACACCCACGAGAACCCCACGCCGGCAGTCGCCGCCCGTCTGATCGCGCGCATTCGCGGCGAAGACCCGCTGCCCGCCGACCACGGCAGCATTCTACTGCTCGAAGACGCCGGCTGGGCACCGCTGCGCCAGGCGCTGGGCATCACCATTGTCACCGCAGCTCCCGGTGGTGGTCGCGGGCTGGATGTCGGCGGCGTGTGGATCGTCCTCGATGGCCCCGGGCGCGAGCATCTCGATCCGCTCACCGGCTTATTGCTGCCTGGCTGGCTGATCCGCGACATCACGCGCGGCCGCTTCGGCGTGTTCGGCTGCGAGATTCCCGTGGTGCCGCCATTGCGCGCCCGCAGCCGCTTGGGCAGCTTGACCGGCAGCGCCAGCCTAGAACCCGTGGATGATATCGCGGGCAAAGTGCACCGCAGTTTCATGGATGGCCAACGCCGCCGGGTCGCGGCAGTCATCGTGCGCACGGCCGGCAAGTTGATTGCAGCCCGTCAAGGCGTGCACGCAATCGAATCGAGCGGTTCCCGGAATCCAGCCGAGCGCGAAGCGCTCGGCAATGTACTGTGGCTGCTGTTTTCCGGCTTCGTGCGCGTCAGCGAGCAAGCGGATACGCGCTGCTGGTCGCTGTTGCCCGGCCGAACCGGCGCGGCCTTGCTCGATGTGCCGGCCGGCGAGCACACGCTGAGCGTGCAGCGCGGCGACGGCGCGATCGAAACCATCGGCGGCATCCAGGTGCGCCCAGGCCAACTGGTCGTGCTCAGCGTGCGTAGTTTCCCCGACGGCACCGGCGTCCCGGAGCGGCGATGAAATCACTGCCTGCGGTCCGGAAGTCCGGAAGTCCGGAAGTCCGGAAGTCCTTTTCAACTGCACTGCTTCCCTGTCGGCGGGCAGGTCTTGCGCTCTTCCTCGCACTGCTGCTCGGCTGCGGGAATCGCGTCGACGTGGTCGATAGCCAGATTGATCTGCATTTGTCGGGCAATTGGAATGACAGCGACAGCCGTGCGGTGGCGGAAGGATTGGCCGAGGCCTTGGCGACGGCGGCGTGGATCGACACGTTCGCCGATGCGCACGGACGGGCACCGGTGCTGCGCGTTGGCCGTGTGCGCGTGCGTACGCGGGCACTCGATGACATCATCGATCCGGCGATTTTCACCACCGATATCGAACGGGCGCTGATCGCCAGCGGCCGCGTGCGCGTGGTGACGAATGCGCAGGAATCCGCTCTGCAGCGTTCTGAGCGCGCCGATGTCCAGGCCCATACGGCGACGCCGCTGCCGATGCAGGGCGCACTTGCAGCTGATGTCGTGCTCACCGGAACGCTGTTAACGCAAGATGACAGCGTGCTTGATCGCGGCGTGACGGGCACCTATCGCCAGGTGAAGTTCTATCAGCTCGATCTCGCGGTGAGCGACCTCACCACCACGGAGCTGCTGTGGCGCGGGGCGGTCGAACGCAAGAAGACCATCGAGCAGTCGACCCTGGGCTGGTGAACGCCTCCGAGCGAGCGCGAAGCCGGTGCACTTCCGGACTTTCGAACCAGCCAAGTTCCGCTAGGGTCTGAGCGGTCCCCTGGAGAACCCCTATGCGTCGCGCCGCCCTGCTGCACCTCCCCCTCTGCCTGCTCGTGCTCGTGGTCGCCAGCGGCTGCGGTCGCCGCGTCGAAGTGGTCGCGCCGGACACGTCGATCAACCTCAGCGGGCGCTGGAACGACAGCGACAGCAAGAGCGTCTCGTCCGAGATGATCGACCAATGCCTGAACGCCGCTTGGGTCAGCAACTTCCGCGACAGCAATGGTCGCGCCCCGGTCGTGCGCGTCTCGCTGGTCGAGAATAAGTCCAACGAAGATGTTGCGACGCAGATTTTCACTAACGATCTCGAGCGGGCGCTAATCAACAGCGGTCGGGTACGCGTGGTCGCCAGCCGCAGCGAAGCCGCCGGTCAGCGCGAAGAACGCGCTGACGTCCAAGGCAACGCCAGTGTCGCCCCGCTCTCGGGCCAGGAACAGGCTCCGGACTTCGCCCTCATCGGGTCGATTCGCATCCAGCACGACAGCGAGGGCAAACAGCAAGTGAAGTTTTACCAAGTCGACCTCAAAATGACCCACCTGGTCACCAACGAGACGGTGTGGATCGGCTCGACGGAGCGCAAGAAGGTCGTCACGAACTGAGTTCCCGCGCTCGTCGGGCCGCGAAAACTATTTTCTTAGTCTTGGCCGCGCGCCAACCCGTCTGACGCACCCCAAGGTCGCCGCATCCCTGTGCCCTTCCAACCACTTGCGTGGGCACCTAGGGTCGCCCGTCCAAGCCGGCCGTCGCCGGCATCTGGGGGATCCATGACCCGTCGCGCCCGCTTCCTGACCTGTCTCGCCGGCCTCTTGGCCCCGGTCGCAACGTATGCGGCGGAGACCACCA
>CAYQAQ010000132.1:0-7201 GCA_964415495.1 uncultured candidatus Brocadiaceae bacterium
CCTGCCGGTTATCTTTTCGGTTCACTCCAAAAACAACCGCCCCCTCCTGAATCCTATCGGATTATGCATACCTAAATTGAAGTATGAAGTCCCTTCACACTTCAATTTTAATCTATGCATAGAGGGGTTGGCAAGCTTCGTATTTGCTAGCCACTTCGTGTCGCAAATACAGCTTGTCGGGGATTCCCCGAGCCCCTTTTAAAAGATTGAAACCCTTTTGTTTTTCGTCTGATTGGACGAAAAAAGAGAGTGGATCCCTGTTGGGATTCACTCTCTAAGAATGTTTTTTTAAACCAGTCGAGAACAATCTTCTGATTGTTCTTCTGGTTAAAAAAAGACCTTATTCCAGTCGTGACTTTTCGTCTTTAGACGAAAGAGTCCGACTATAATAAGGTTCATTACTTCTTACGATTCCGTGTAAAAAGCGGCGATTTGATCTACGAAGATATAGAACTTTTCTTTCGAGATTTCGCCTTTTGAAGTATACATTGGAATCTCAACATACTTGTTTCCTTCTTCCAATGCCGCATCGATAGCTATCATAATCTCTGATATAGGAGTGTCGAAAGAAATTGTTGTTCCACCAGTTGTGCAAATGTATGACTTTTGCCACATATGATTTGCTCCTTTCTATGAGTTCTATTAGTACATGATCACGTTCCAAGTGAAGAGTTCATCCAACGATGTATGAATTTTCCCGACCTCATCCAGCGCCATCTGACTTTGAGACACTAAATGACCTTCTAGATCGTCCACCATTACGAACATAGATTGAGCCGGTTCCATCTCTTCTTGATAATCGGATTGAATTTGCTCCAGCAAATCACGGACTTCTTCTTCAGAAGAAACGTCCGCTGCAGTGTGCAGCATATACAACCCTTTTTCGCTTAACTCGTCACTGATCACGTTGTACTCGTAACTTTGAGTAACTTGTTCTTTCTGTTCTGCTAAATAAAAACCGACAACACCTAATACGGATAACGCGAAAATCATAACTGCTTTTTTCATTCAAAAACCCTCCCGTGAAGTAAGTTGTTAAGAACTCCTTGTTTCCTCGTGAGTAGTTTTTGCCGTTTTGACATATATAATTGTGGCGTAAGAACAAGCAGACCTGAAGTGTGAATTTGAAAAGATTGTCAATGATTCAGAGCTTTTCTGAAAAAACTAATTCCTAAACGGAATTTGTTTTGTTAAGATTAAATCAATTACATACGAGCGAAAAAAAAAGCCACTCCTCCCCTGAGTAGAGCCTAGGAAACTCTACAAAGGATCGATGGAATGACTTTTGTTTAACCAAGTGCGGTAACACTGGTTAAACGGTTGTACACCTCGAGACCCGAGATGTACGTTTATAGGTACATACTACCCTGTTTGTAACACGAAAACAAGCAAGGGAATTAGCCTTAGAGAACCGTTTAATCCTGAATCCGCAGGGTTAAGCGGTTTTTTCGTGGTTAATTTTATGTTCATTAATGACATAAAAACAGTATACATTACTGTTTTTAATGAATTTTGTACTTCAAATGTAGAATTAAATAGCATTTTTTAATGTGTTTGAGGTACTTAAAAATGTTTTTTTAGGCTTGGAAAGTGATTTAAAGAGTGATTCATCCGCTCTATAAAAGGATAGGCTCACCTAGCCAACGTAAAACTAGGTCGGTCGCCTACCATTGCTCTGGTGGTCAGGCGTGACGTTAGCAGGGGAAGGACGGAAAGCCCTGTATATAGCCTAAGTCTCGTGAGTCTGTAAGACGGCATTAGCCGCAAGTTAGCCGAGATATGGCAAAGATCGTTGTGAGGTTCAAACGGGGTCATATGGTACGACTGGAGGCAGTCCCACGACAAACGGTGGGGGAGTTCCTCGTAAGCGGCTGTATGATTGCTGTGACATGACTGAGGGTGATTTTTACCTGAAGTGGACAAGGTGACGAATTTTGTCGAAAGACGGCGGTGTTGGGCATGGGAAACACACCGTGAACGTGAAGTCAGCGTTATAAGTCACCAGGCAAGGGAAGCCCCTTTGCCGTCTCCAGAGCGCCTACACCATACGGATACCTCGTCTCACACTAGACGGAGATTTTTTCGGTTGGGCAGGCAGATTTGTCTCATAAATCGCACAGGGACAAGTCTGCCTGCCCAGCCGTTTCCTTTCTCTCCTACCGGAGTGTGCGCTAGCGCGCTTCGTGTAGTCAAGGTCTTTTGCTCTTTAAAGAATGTCCCTTCGGGACAAAAAAAGAAAAGAATAACTACACAATGAACTAGAAAGAGCGAAGAATATGCAGTGGTGTATGTGGCACGAGGAATACGAGCCTAGCGTAGTCTGGCGAAGTGTTCCGCATGTGCCCCGACAAACGAGCGAAGGCGTAAACGCCGTAGCGAAGTGCGTTCAGCAGAAAGAAGAAAAGCGATGAGAGGATCGCCCAAGCCATCCGTCAGGATGGCAGGGTGATCCAAAAAGATGGGGAGGTATTAGCCCTAATTACTTAGAATAAAAGAAGGTAAGAAGGAAGGTTAGTTAAAATTTAAGAAGAAAGGTTACTTCCCTATGAAAAACATGAATCTTACTATTTTTGAAGTTACTGAATTGAATGAGAGTATGAAATTTCTCGATTTAGCTAAAGAGCATGCTCCAGTGGGAAAAGAAAAGCTTCGCGAAGCATTAAAATTAGCTGGAGCAACGTTTGACCAACGGACCAAACGTTGGCATATCGATCGCAGCCATCCCAATGCAGACAAGAAAGTGTTAGATTTCGTGCAATCGAGTCGTGTTAGTACACCGAAACCCAAGAAAGTCGCGTCTGAGCCGTTGAAGGTCGACCCGGTCACGGGGCAGTCCCAGTTGGACGACGATTATTTTTCGATTGAGACTAAGCCTGAACAGGTTATTCGTAAGAAAGTTTCTTTAGATATGGATGCGGCCTTACATAAGCAGTTAAAGCAAGTTGCTTTAGAGAACGATATGAAGCTTTATGAATTAATAGAGCGTGTCCTTCGAAATTATGTACAAAAAAAATAAAAAAGTAAGAAGATCAGTGTGCCAATCTTCTTACTTCACTAAAGATTCTACTATGCCAAACTTTTGGAGTGCTTCATATATTACAGCTAATGCAGTTATTACGTTAATCAATGTAAGAACTATCTTTGTAGGTATTTTTTCTTTGTTGTCAGGTTGGAAAATACCAGATCCGAACTGCATAATACCTAGAATGGTTCCATAAACACCAAAAATGAGAATGAATAGGCTCAGGATGTTCACTAACAAATTATCATATGACGAATGAAGCCAGATCCATAGAAAAACAAATGCGATACCTAATGCGAAATTATCTAAACCAAATCTAGGTGTGTTCCCATTCAAATTATTTAATTCTGTTCCTACTTGAAACAAACCGAAGAATATTAAGATGTACGCTATAACACTAGTTGCGGTCTCGCTTTTAAAGTAATCAGGAATGAAAAAGAACATTATACCAACAATGATGAAAGTTGTTCCTAGAGAAACACCTTCTATTATAGAATTTTGTTTTTCATCTTTTTTCAATATTTTCACCTCTAATAATATAGTACGGGAAATGCGAACGTAAGTTTCGTATTTTCATGATTTTAATACGAGAGAATACAAAGTTTGCGTGAAATAAAAACTCCACGCAAAGAAGGCGGCGGTCTCAAGCCAAAGTCTAAAAAATGGACAAAAATCGCCCGATTTCACAAACTTTTTAGGGGGTAATTCGATGAAATGTATCGCATGTGAGCGTGAACTATCTAGCAAAAAAGAGGGTCTCTATATTAAGCATTTTAAAGGCAACTGGTGCCATGTATGTATTTCTCAAAGTATCAGCTTCGAAATTTCGAACGCTAATTTAGGCATGTGGATTCCTCAGGAATACCTTGATAAAGGAGTTCAAATGGAGAAATATTATCTGATGTCTGCGATAGGGAAACTTGCTCCAGAAACCCTTGAAGATCGGGAGACGTTAGACAATGCTAACTGGGCATTTTCTTCTAATATTATCGGGGACTATGTACAGAAGAAATATGGAATGGAGTACCTCGATTTTTTAATGCTTCTTGATAAACGAAAAGACAGCGATCAGTTTATTTATAAAGGTAACCCCAAGAGTAAACGTTTTACTCGCGAGTCTTCTTATTTCAACCGTAGAATGACCATACAGTGGGGACACTACGAAGAATATTTAGAACTTGCTTATAGATTGGAAAAAAGAGCGAAATTTCTCGAAGCATACGAAGAACATAAAAAAACGGCTGCGGAATAATCCGAGCCGTTTTTTCTGTTTAAAAGATTGTCTTTGAGTCTACCATTCTACGCATTTCCGAATCTTGATCCCAGAATGCTCTTTCAAGTTCTACTGGACGGAGACGTGAAGCAAAGAGAATCGGTTTTTCGAGTTGTCCGAACTCCTCTGGCCTGATCAATGGAACGGACTGCTCGCTTGTACTGAACTTCTGCTCTTTACGCACTCCTTCGTCTTGCGAGAAGGTTTGAACCTTAATCGTCTGCATCCCTGCCATTTCAGAGAAGTACTTTTGAGTTTCTGTGTCGCTCGCAATCAGAACCATCTTGTAGTTACAGTTATCAACGATGACTTTCCGCTCTGTGTCGCCGTAAATCTGATCCAATTGTGCAAGGGACTGAATCACTAACATTAAATGGACGTTCCGGCTTCGTAAGGTAGCCAATCCTCCGACAATTTCCGACATTTTACCGAGACGAGGGAACTCGTCTAACTGAATCAGCACCGCAGGTTGCTTACCTTCTGGACGCTTCGTTAAATATCGTAAGTACTGGCTCGTGATTACCCCTAAAAGTGGACCGAACTGTTTCAAGCGATGCTCGAGAATCTTCAAGTAGATTGTACTGTTTTCAATATCTGCTGGTGAAAAGTCGCTCGCAGAAGTCGCATAACGAATGTTTTTATCGATTGCGATTGTAGCAAGTCGTGAACGTACCTCTGCAAACACTCCTGCCAACGTTTCTTTCTTCATGTTCGTTACTGTGTTGGCTAGAATTCGTGTTTCCATCTTCTCACTAGCTAAAAATGTATTAATAATCTCGTCTTCTGTTGTCTCGCATAGATATAGAGCCACGTCAGCGAAGCTTTTCGTTTCTTTGAACTCCCAAGCCGCCGCCGAGTAGATTGACTGTGCCACATTTGACCAGAACGGATCGCCTTTTTCGGGTGTTGGGAACAGTGTACGTGCAATATCTTGAACATCCTCAATTTCTTCTACAAAATCCAGTGGGTTATAGCGTGCTAATTGCTCATCAGTAGAAAAAATGATGGCATTTTCTTTCGTGTGAGCCGTTTTTTCGCTTAATTCGCCCTTGATGTCGATAATCAGCCCTGTACCTTGCCATCTTAACAACGTTGGGATGGCGTGCCCTCGACCTTTACCAGATCCAGTTCCACCTATAATCAATGTGTGACCTTCTTTAGAAGATGGCTTTTCAATCAACTGACCATCTTTCTTTCCGAACACTACCCCGTTCCCGATAAGACCTGCGGTCTTCAAATCGTTTAAATCAGCAAATTTTGCTTTCCCTAGTGCCCCGTTACTGTCTAATTCTTTATCTTTCCATCCATGGAGAAGCACATAGAAGAATCCAAACGTCAGATAGGGCCCGATTAGCATGGACAACAAAGGAGACAATTGCATCAACATCATTTGTAAAGGAACACTGACCAAGAACAACAAACCAGCTAGTACAATAATCGCTTTAAAACCGCGACCTAACACAAGTTTAATCGGGTACGAAAGTACCGTGACTGGTAAGAAAACTTTCTGCATCATGGTAGATCAACCCCAATCACTGAAAAGATTGTACGAATTACTAAGTAGATCGGAACCATGAAGACCGCCGTCATCAGTCCTTGTTTGCCTGCATCAAGCCATTTAGTGATGAAAATATCTCTCTTAACGCTCGAAATCTCTCTCTTTAGAGTCGTCAACATTTCGTCTAATTGGCGTTCGTGCTTGTTCTTCAGTTCGTTCATTCCGCTCTCGATTGTCCGAGCGTTGTTGATCAGTATCTCTTTCAACTCGCTCTGTTGTGCTTTTATGCTCTGGTTGGCTGTTTTGCTCGTTTCGCTCAACTGGTCGCTTATTTTCTTTTGGTTTGATTCCAATTGATTCAAATGACTGCTCTGCATCTCGCTCATTTGGTCGTAAATCGCTTGCTGATTCTCGCTCAGTTGCTTTGAGTACTGACTTATCAATGCCTTGAGTTGTTCGTTTATTCTGCTGGTATGCTCTTCGAGTTCCTTGCTTCGCTTGTTCAAGCTTTCTGTTGAACTCTTCATAGTCGAACTTGTCAGTTCCTCGAACTCCTTGCTGATCTGTGCTAGGTTGTCGATCTCCTGCTGGAACGTCATTTCTTTCTGAACCACTTCTTGAAGTACTGTCGATAGATACCCCTCGACTGCTCTCAATCTCATTAGTAGTTCTTGTTCGTTCTGAATCAGAGACGGCTGCTCTCTCTCCGTTGTCACTTCGAGAGCCGTCTCCAGTGACTTTTCCTGCTCGTTCTCCAGTTGGTATTCCGTTGTCTCTTCCGTTTTCACCATTGTCGGTTCTTTCGTTTGTAACCGATCTTTCAAACCCATCCTTGATCCTCTCCCTTTCGTAGTCCGCTCCTAATTTGTTATCTCGTACTCGCTTATTGTTTGCGTGGTCGTAGTAGGTCGTTGTTTTGCCTCGTTCTCGTACTTCGATATTGTGGCGTTTCAAAAGGTTGTCCTTAAACTCGCTGTAATTCTTAGAATCGTTTTTGACTTGCTCCACCTTAGTCCGAATATCTTCTTTCCAAGACGGCTTACCTTTCTCAATCAGTGCCTTTTCAGCAAGAGTGTAACGAACAGGAGAATCTTTCTTTTCTACAATAGACAATCCTCTTTCCTTGCATAGGCGATCATTCTCTTCTCGAATACGGTGTAAGTCCTTTTTAGAAGATTGGTACTTGCTCCCGTTCTCGAAGTTCACTGAATTGATCACGATATGGTTGTGAATGTGGTCTTTATCCGTGTGGGTGTACACGACAGCTTCATGACCTTTGGAGATGTTTTGAGCAAGGTCACGTCCAATCTCATTCGCTTCTTTCGCTGTAACTTCTCCTGGCTTAAATGACTGTATAACGTGATGCGCTTGCACACCGTCAGGTTTGCCCCACAACTCTCTTGTGGCG
>CAYQAQ010000132.1:7211-7581 GCA_964415495.1 uncultured candidatus Brocadiaceae bacterium
GGCGGACAGTTCACGCCCGAACGTTCCTCTGCACGCTTTTCAGCGTAAGAGATCAGTTTGTTCGCTACTTTTGTATTGCCGAGTTGAATTGTTGCCATATCTCATTCAACTCCTTTTGAATGCTTTCCAGTTCCTTTGGCGGAACTGTTTTGCCCTCATTTTCGTGTCTGGCTAATTGGTTCACGTTGTTCCCAATGCCACGCAATTGACGAGCAATCTCAAATGCGCCCTCTCGATCAATCTTCGGTGGTCGCATTCTCGCGCCTTGTGCCCGCTTCTTTACATAAGCTGGCACACTCATTTGAAAGCTCTCCGCTATCTCGGATAGTCTTTCAAATTCGGAGTCGCTCACCCGAAAACTAACCTGCCG
>CAYQAQ010000133.1:0-4823 GCA_964415495.1 uncultured candidatus Brocadiaceae bacterium
GCTGATCCAGTGCGGCGATCAGCACGCCAAGGCGCTGCGCGCTCCTGCGTCTGGTGTTGCTCTGCCGCGGGAGTGGATTCGGCCGGGGTGGAAGCCCGGTTGGACGCACGATCCCGCCGCATACGTCGCAGGTCCGGGCAGCGTGCGGCTGCGCGCCATTCTGCATCAAGACTTGGCGCGCTTGCTGCGTACGGAAACCACGGATGCCGATGAAGCTCCGCCGACTGAGCTCGATCTCGCTGAGCGCGTGGCCAGCGCCACAGCTACGTGGCGGGCTCCGACTGGCATGACCGGTGCCGCCACGGTCGCCAATGTCGTTCGCTTGGCGGTGCCGCTCAGCTTGCGTGCGGATGCCGTTAATGACGGTCCATTGGATCGTCTTGGCAATGCAGTGATCCTGGCGGTCGCGGAAACCATCGATCCGGATTTGCTGCGTCCCGGCGGCACGGTGGAGGTGACCGTCGCGATCACCATTCCCCCTGACTGCACCGTGGTCCCGGCCCATCTGGTCGGCCGCCTCGGTGACCAATGGTATGTTCAGGTGGCCGGCAGCGCCCCGCGTTCCTGTCAAGCCGTCCGCGTCGATGGCCATTACCTCATCAATATCGCGTTGGCTCCGGGCACCACGCTGGTGCCGGTCGATCTCGATGTCGCGGCCGCAACCGAGACTCGGTTCACCGGTGAAGTCGTGGCGGGTGCCAGCAGCCCGGTGCAGAGCGTGACCGCGTCGGGTCGTATCGCCGAGATGTTGCCGGACGGCAGCTGGGTTCGCGCCGGTGAGCGCGTGGTCGCCTTATACAGTCCGTGGGCCGAAGATCGCCGCGAGGAGAACGCGCGGCGGCGCGAACAGGCGCTGCAGGCCTATGAAGAAGCCGGTGAAACCCGTCGTGTTGCCGCCGAACGCGCTGCGGTTGAGCATCGCGGACAGGTGGTGGCCGAGCGTTTGGCGCGCATCGACGCCGAACTCGCACGCGAGACCGATCCGCTGACGGTTGAGCAAGCCCAGGTCGCGCTCGAACGCGCACGGGCGGAGGACGTCTTGGCGCGTGCCATCCTGGTCCGGGCCGAGCAGTTGGGTGAACCGCAGCGCCTGGAAAGCGCCCAGCGTGGAGCCGCTCGCGCAGCCATCGATGTCCAACGCGCCGAATTGGCGGTGGCAGCGGCGCGCCAAGCGAGTAATTGGCTGGCCAGTCGCGACGCCGAATTGCTGTGGCGCGACGCGGTCACCGATCTCGGCGGACGGGAACAGGATCTCAACCAAGCGCGCACTCAAGGAAAAGCGGCCAGTCTGCGCGCCGAACTCAATCTAGCGCAGGCGCTGCAAGGTTCCCACTGGGAACTCCAGTTCGAAGAAGGCAAAGACCTGCTCAGTCCGGTCGATGGTCGGTTGTTCTATCGCCGGGGTTGGGATGAGCGGGCCAATCGCAATGCCACGTTTCAACGCGATTTCTGGGTCTGGCGAGGCATGACCGTAGCGGATGTCTTGGATACGGCGAACCTGGCCTTCGAAGTCGATCTGCCGGAGAGCCGGGTCGTGGACTTGAAAGTCGGTACCGCCGTGACCATCGTGCTCACTCGCTTCGATCATCGCACCTTGCAGGGCCAGGTCGAATCGGTGGGTCGAGCTGTCGTCCGCGCGCACGATGATGACCCCACGGGCGAAGAGCATCGTATCGGCTTGCGCCGTGTGGTTCGCGTGCGTTGTACCTTCACCGTCCCCGAAGAATTGCGCGACCGCCTGATCCCGGGCACGAAAGGCGAACTGGAACTGCCATGAGATCACGGGTCGTAACATGGGTCATGGTGGCAGCGATCATCGTACTCGTCATCGCGTTGTGGCCGCCGCGCTCCACTAATGGAGCCGCCGTCACGGTGGTGACGGTGACGCGGGGATCAGCGGTTGAGCAGTTGGTATGCCGCGGCGAATTCCTACCACGCGGGGGGATCCTGGTTTCGGTGCCATTTAACGGTCGCCTGCAGTTCATTGTCGACGACGGTGGCTGGGTCGAAGCCGGCGAGCAAGTATTCGCGATTGTAGAAGATGATGCGGTGCGCATTGCCGCCGAATCGCGCAGCCAATTGCTGGCTGAACGGCAAGAATTGCGCCTCGCCCGCTTGCGCCGGCAAGCGACCGCCGACGCCCAGGACCGCGCCGTCGCTAAGGCTGAACGGACCTTGCTTCAGGAGCGTTTGCGTTGGCGTATTGAAACCACACCGCCAGAAGGCGGCGATGCCCTATTGCGCCTTGATGCTGCGCTGCGACCTCTGGAAGCCCGCACGCTGTCGGCACGAGGTGAAGCCGAACGTGTTGCCGGACAGTGGCAACAGGCCCAAGATGCCTATTTGGAAGCCCTCGATGCCCGTTCGACGCAGCGCGATCGTCTGCTTCGGGTGCAAGCGCGTATCGATGAATTGACTGCCGTGGCAACGCGCGATCCGAGTAGTCTGCAGGTTGATGAACTGGCTGCTCGCACGGCCGCGGCCGCGGACCTGGTTGCGGCGCAGGCCGAGCGGGCGACCCTCGCCGCGGAAAGCGCGGGCTTGGTCGAACAAGTGCGCGCCACGCGCGCCGCTCGCGATGAACTGACGCCTGCTCGCGATGCGGCTGCGGCGGTATTGACGCTTGCCGAAGCGGCTGAAGAGGACTTGCGGGTCGGCATCGAAATCGAAAAGAAGCATCTCAGCGCCACCCAGTTGGCGCTGGACCTGGAATCCACGCGCATGACGGCCAACCAGGCCAAACTGGAGAGCGAGCGCGGAGAAGTGGCTTTCACGGCCGGGGCGATCTCGCAGGCGCGGCTGGAAGTCCTGCGCGAAGCGGCGATCCGCGCCGCGGGTCAGGTCGCGATCCTTGAAGCGCGGGTGACTATCGCGCGCCGGCCACCAGCACCAGAAATCCTGGCCGAACTGACCGCACGCATCGAGCGGGCCGAAGCGCGCGCGGTCGCCGCCCGCGGTGATCGCGAGCGCGCCATCGCCATCGCGGATCAGGACATCGCCTTGTCGCAGGCCAGGGTCGACCGCTTGGTCTATGAGGTGGAAAGCCGTTCGGCTTCGTTCCCGGAAGTGCTCGCGGCGGGGTTGGCGTTTCTCGAACAGGAACTGGCGGTTTTGGATCCGGACGATGATGCCGACACCGAACGTCTGGCCGAAGCCCGCGCAGAACACGCGGCGTTGACCGAGCGCTTGGCCGCCCTTGGGGATACGCCGGCCAATGTGGTGGTGGCACCCGCGGCAGGAGTGGTCCGCGTCCAGCAGCACGATGGCCGCGCCAAGCAGGCCGGCGACGAGGTGTGGGAGGAAAACATCCTGATCGAGATCTACCCGCCGGGCAATTTGGCGGTGCGCATTCAGGTTAATGAAGTCGACATTGCCAAGCTCGCGGTCGGCATGCCGACCACGGTCACCGTGCCAGCCATCCCGAATTTCAGCGCGCGCGGTGAGATCCGCCGCCTGAGCGCACTCGGTCGCGATAAGCTCGAAGGCAGCGGCCGCAGCTCCGGCGTCATCGTTTTCGAAGGTGAGGTCACGCTCGATAGCACTGCGCCTGGACTGCGTCAGGGCATGACTGCCTTGGTCGATGTCGAAGTGGCGCGTCGAGACGCGGTTCTGCAGATTCCGCTCGCCGCTGTGCACCGGAACGGCGACGGTTGGAGCGTGCGGCGACGCAGTGGCAATACCGTGATCGACCACCAGGTCACCGGCGAACCATTCGGCGATCTGTATTTTGTGATCGCCTCCGGTTTGAATGAAGGCGATGAAGTCCTGATGGCGGGCACGCCATGAACCCGCGTCCCGTCATCGAATTGCGCGGGGTCGAACGCACCTACGTCCTCGGCGGCGGCAATTTGGTTCACGCTTTGCGCGGCATCGATCTGACCATCACCAGCGGCGAGTTTGTCGCCATTGTCGGTCCGTCGGGCAGCGGGAAGAGCACGCTGATGTATTTGCTGGGATGCTTGGACCGGCCGACGGCGGGGAGTTTCCGGCTGTGCGACGATGAAGTCGCCACCCTCGATGACCTCGATCTGTCGCGCATCCGCAATCGCCGCATCGGCTATGTGTTCCAGAGCTACAACCTGCTGTCGGAAATCGACATCGTCGATAACTCTGCGCTTGGGTTGCTCTACGCCGGGGTCACCCGCGATGAACGGCGTGAGCGCGCAACATCCATCGTCGACCAGGTCGGTCTTGGGCATCGCCTCGATCATACGCCACGCGAGTTGTCAGGCGGGCAGATGCAACGTGTGGCGATTGCGCGTGCCTTGGCCACCGATCCGGAAATTCTCCTCGCCGATGAGCCGACCGGCAATCTCGACCAGCATACCGGGGCCGAGATCATGGCCATGCTGCGTCGCCTGCACGCGAGTGGGCGCACCATCGTCCTGGTCACGCACGACGACGCGATCGCGCATCAAGCAGATCGTGTGGTGCGGATCGTCGACGGACTCATCGTTGCTGACGATCGGATTGAGCACTCGCCGGTGGCGGACGATGCGGTCGTCGCGAAGCCGGTGGTTCCGGTGCCCACCGGCAGTGGTCGGATCAATTGGCGCGATCTGCTGCGCATCGCGTATCGCGAAGGCATTAAAGCGCATCGCTTACGCAGTTTCCTGACCACGCTCGGCATCGTCTTCGGCGTCGCCGCGGTAGTCGCGATGACCGCGATCACCGAAGGTGGCAAACAGCAGCAGCTCGACCTCATTCGTCAAATCGGCCAGAGCAACATCACGGTGCGCAGTTTGGATCTCGATGGCGTGCGCCTGCTGCGACAACGCCGCATCAATCCCGCCGGCTTGACTTTGGATGACCTCAACGCCTTG
>CAYQAQ010000133.1:4833-7545 GCA_964415495.1 uncultured candidatus Brocadiaceae bacterium
CGACGACATCGACCATGCGACGGCGTGGAAGGTGATCCGCGCCGAAGTGCGCAAAGGTGCCCTGGTCAACGACGAGGTTCGCGTGCTCGGTGTCACTGGCGCGTTTCGCGATGTCGTTGACCACCATCTCGCACAGGGACGCTTCGTCACTGCCCGCGATGAAGAGCGCTTCGCCCGCGTCTGCGTGCTCGGGGCGGCGGTGCCCGGCCGTCTGGGGCTACCGACCGACCCCTTGGGTGAGACCATCATCGTCGGCGATGAGCCCTTCGTCGTCATCGGCGTCATGGCCGCGAAGGATTTCGGCGTCAGCGATGTCGCTGACGCGGCGGTGGTCGACCGCAATCACGACGTTTACGTACCGCTGGCCACCGCCCAGGGAGTCTTCCCCAGCCGCCTGCGCGAAAGTCCGCTCGATGCCATCAGTCTGCGCATGCGCAACGATGACATTCTGATCCCCAGCAGTGCGGCTATCCGTCGCATCATCGATGCCCGCCATGAGGGCGCTCAAGATACGGTGGTGGTGGTGCCGTTAGAGGCCCTCAAACAGGCCCAGCGCACGAAGGAGGTCTTCAACGTCATCATCGCAGTCATCGCCGCGATCAGCCTCGTTGTCGGCGGCATCGGCATCATGAATATCATGCTCGCCACGGTTACCGAGCGCACGCGTGAGATCGGCATCCGCCGGGCTATCGGTGCGAGTCGGCGCGACATCTCTGCTCAGTTCCTCTGTGAATCGGTGCTGATCACCGCGCTTGGCGCGGCCCTTGGTTTACTCCTCGGCATTCTCGCTGGGCTGTTGGTGCAAGTCGTCTTCGGCTTCCCGGTGGCGTTCAGCATGCCGATTGCGGCCCTGGCGGTGGGCAGCGCTCTGGTCGTCGGCGTCTCCTTCGGGCTCTATCCCGCCTGGAAGGCCGCGCGCATGGACCCCGTCGACGCCCTGCGCGTGTAAGGGTACATTTCAACGCTGCACCAGTAGGGGGTATACGTCGGCGCGACATCCGGCACGCTCTGTCGTCATGCCGCCGACCGGCCCCGATGATCTCAGTGCCTTGATCGATCCGCATGTGCGGCCGGCCCCGGCCGTGTTGCATCGCGACGCGACCTTGGGCGATGCGTTGAGCGAACTGCGCGCGCGCGGTCTACCGGCCGACATCCTGTATCTCTACGTTATCGACGACGAACGGCGCTTGGTCGGCGTCCTCCCGACGCGCCGCGCGTTGATCGCTGATTTGGGTAAGACCGTGTACGATCTCAGCATCCGCGACCCGGTGACGCTGAAATCTGGCATGACGATTCTTGAGGCCTGCGACCATTTTCTGCACCATCGCTACCTCGCCTTCCCGGTGGTCGATGATCAGGGCTGTTTGCTGGGAACGGTCGATGCCCGTCTGTTCACCGACGAAATCGCCAAGCTCAGCGAGGGCCGTGCCGCCGATGAACTATTCCAGGTTATCGGTATTCACGTCGCCCAGGGCCGCAAGGCGTCGACCTGGCGCCAGTTCCGCGATCGTTTCCCGTGGCTGACGGCGAACATCGCCGGTGGCATCGCCTGCGCGGTATTAGCTGGCGCTTTCGAGGATGTTCTCGCGCGCGCCCTGGCCCTCGCCCTGTTCATTCCGGTTGTGCTTGCTCTCGCCGAGAGTGTCAGCATGCAGTCGATGACGATCACCGTGCAAGAACTGCACCATGGTAAGGTCACGCTGGCCTCGCTCAGTCGTGCCCTGCTGCGCGAGTTTAGCACCGCGTTGCTCATCGCGTTGGCCTGCGCCACCATTGTCGCCGGTATCGCCTTCGCCTGGAAAGCCCACGGCGGCGTGGCGCTGACCCTCGGTCTGTCCCTGCTGACGGCCATGGTCGGTGCGTGTCTGCTCGGCGTCCTGCTGCCCAGCCTAGTCCGCGCCAGCGGCCGCGACCCGCGCATTGCGTCAGGCCCCTTGGTGTTGGCCGCGACCGACTTAATGACGCTGACGGCGTTTTTCCTGTTCGCGACGCGCTTGATCTGACGTAAGCGCTGATCACGTCCGCCCGATTACCGAAGCCGACTCAGTCGCGCCCACGCCCGGCACGCTGCCGACGGAGTTTCGGTTCCGGCTTGTTACCGCGACGGCGGGATTCGACATTCTGGGTGGTGTACGCATCGCTCGTCTCGTTGACGCCTTCCGGCATGACCAGCCAGACCGACAGCTCATCCACGCGCGAGAAATGTCGACCATTTCCGGTGACCACGGCCAATCCATGGGCCAAGGCGCAGGCGGCGATGCACAAGTCCATGTCGGCGATCCGTTCGCCGCGCGCTTCCTGAGTGGCGCGCAGATCACCGTAGATTTCCGCCGCCGATGGATCGAAAGGTAGAACGGTGAGCCGTTTGAGGGTGGCGGTGATGCGCTGAAGAAGCGGCTTCGGAACTTGTCGAAGGTCACCTCCGCGTCCGGCAGGTTCTCCCGCATACCCTTGATGAACGCAGGCGACATGTCGCACGACACCTCACGCACGGCGGTCGAGTCGCCGCTGTGCACGCCAAGAAAGCGCGCAAAGGCGGCGACCACCTCGTGTTCACGACCCTCCGTCGCGAACACGAGGCGTCGTGCGTCCACGCCGACCTGCACCTGTCGTGAACAGTCGATCTTCTCCACGGTTTCATCGACATAATGGTTGATCCTGCATAACGCAGTTGGCAGACGTCGTATCGCCGTAAATATCTGTCATGTCATC
>CAYQAQ010000134.1:0-7522 GCA_964415495.1 uncultured candidatus Brocadiaceae bacterium
CGCGACCGTCGACACGATCCAGCAGATGGATGCCATGCTGATCATCGACCACCACAACCACGGCCTCATTCATGGCGAGCGGGCCGGTGGCTTTGCGCAGATCGGGCACATTGGTTTGCCACCGTGGCGCGAGGCCGCCCTCAGGCGTGACCTCATACAAGCGCACCATACCGATCGTATCGCCCGTCACTAAACCGCGGCGATCACCTGCGACGGCAAGCGCTCCCGCGCTTTCCAAGGCCGGAGTGGTCAGCGCTTGCACGAAGTGCGGTTGGCCGCCCAAGCGCAACAGATTGACGCCTTCGGTGGTCGGAATAGCGAGCAGGCTGCCATCGCCCAACGAAATCACCGGACCGGTGCGCACACCGCTCAAGGCATATCCGCCAGGCACGGAGCCATCTTCGTCGATGACGCGCAGACGTACGTCGTCGATGATGAGCACTTGGTTGGTGGTTGCCGACAACCAGGGCTTGGCGACGCGAACATCCAGGTTGGGAATCTGCCACAGCTGCGTCGGACCGGACCATGTGGTTAACGTGGTGCCGCGCGAGGCGAGTTCGAGCACGACTTCCGTCTGCCGACCGGGTTGGAAAGCGAGCTCCCGCTGGAGCCACCCCAGCACTACCGCTGAGCCTTTGCGTAGCAGGTCTTTGTAGACGAATTGCCCGTCCGCGTTGCGTTCAGCCCGCACGACTAGGCCGTCGCTGGAGGCCAAGATCGTGTTCGATCCCTGCGCCTCGACCAAGGTCCAGGTCGGATTCGGCAAGGCAGGTGCCACCGGCACCGAGCGCCGTTCAAAGGTCTGGCGCAGGCTGCCGTCGGAGGGATTGATCAGAGCAACCCCGGCCGGACCGATGGCAATGATCGCACCATCAATGGCTTCCAGACGCCACCACGGACGCGATGGCGTCAAGGTCGCCTGCCACAACAAGCCGGGCTTGAGCTGGACCACCACCGGAGCATCACCACCGCCCGGCGGTACGTTCAGACGTTCGTTGAGATAGCCGCTGGCGCTGATCTCGATCACCACCGGCCGCGCGGGATCGCGACAGAACAGCAGTTGGTTGCCTTGCAGCGTCACGCCGTCGATGACCACCCTGAGGCCGGGAATGGGACCGTCGTCCGGCGGCGAGGTGGTAATCGCCAAGCGACCAGCGACCGGCAGGGCGGTGCCGCTATCGACCCGCGGATGCGCGGTCGGATAGGCGGTGGCGCGTTCAAGTGCCTCGGCATGCTGGCCGCCGACACGCAAGGTGGCGATCGCAGCCAATTCGGCTTCGGCTGCGGCCAAGTGCTCGCGAGCTTCGCTGATGGCAACGGTGACCTCGGCACGAGCCTCGTCGCCGCGCAGATTCGCCAGGGTCGCCTCGCCACGGTGGATCACCTCGACCAAAGGCACTTGGGCATCAGCGGCCACCGCCAGGAAAGCCGCGAGCGCCTTGGTTTCGATTTCGGCCCGACGTTCAGCCTCGGTCTGACCCGGTTGGATCGGCGGTTCGGGAGCCGCGTTGAGCACTGCGATATCGGCTTCGACCGCCGCCAGCGATAATGCATACGGCCGGCCGAAGAGTGACGCATACCACGCGAACGGTTGGTGGGTTGCGATGATGGCATGCAACGCCTGCGCCTGCTCATCCGCTGTCGGTAGGGCCTGCGCTTGCTGACGCTGATACTCGACCCACCTGACATGCAGCGGTGGGGTCACAAGATAGGTCAGCACACCGCTGAGCACCACCAGCACGATCAGGCCGACACCTGCACGCAGCAGGCGACGACGACCTTTGGCCCGCTGGACCGAGGCGACTTTCCGCAAGAGATCCTCGCGCCGCGCAACCTGCGAGAACTGCTGCGAAGCACGCATATAGTCGTCGATGGCCTCGTCAAAACGGCCGGATTTCGCCAATTGGTCCCCGTGCTGTTCGAGCGACGTGGCCTCTTGATGGCGTTGCGCCTTGCGCGCATCCGCCAATTTGCCGCCGACCTCCTTCGACGGCATGCGCTTCTGCGCCTCATTATATTGCCGGATCGCTTCGCTGGGACGACCGGTCGTGAGGGCCTCATCGCCCTTCTGCACATACTGCAATGAACTGGACGATACCGACGGTGGCGGCGGATTTTCTCCCGATCCACGCACGCTGCGGACCCGCGTCGAAATCCGACCACCAGCAGGTGCCTGGGGCGCAGGGACGGCCGGCGGCGGTGTTCTCATCGGCAAGGGCGGCAGATCATTGAGCATCGCCGGCGGTGGACTCACCGGCAGCGGCGAGCGCAGCGGCGGAGGCAATGGTGCTGGCGTGCCGAAATCGACGGCCGGTAAATCGCGATGTTCCTCGCTGGCATCGCTGCCAAACGCATCGCGCAACGCGGTCGGCACATCCGGGTCATCGCCCGCTGTCGGCGCCGGGCTATCGGGAATCAAGCGGGCCGCGCCGGAATCATCAAGCAAACGCGGACGATCGCCGGTCGACTTGCGCGCCGGCATGCCGCTGGCCCGGGCCATGCTCAGCTGCAGGTCTTCGACCAAATCGAGCAGTTCGCGTAATTGGACGCAGCGATCGGCAGGGCGCTTCGCCAACATGCGTTGGATCAACGCATCCATCTTCGGATCCGCGTCAGCGCGGTGCTTCTTAAGAGAAGGCGCGGCTTCGGTCTTGTGCTTCAGCATGATGCTGAAGGGCGAATCACCATTGAAAGGCAGATGACCGGTCAACGCCAGGAAGGTTGTGCAGCCCAAGCTGTAGACATCACTGCGGGCGTCGATGTCGCCGCCATCGCACTGCTCAGGGCTCATGAAAGCCGGGGTACCCACGCGCACACCGGTAGTGGTCACTTCGGTGAAATCGCCATAGCCCTTGGCCAAGCCGAAATCGCTGACTTTGCAGGTGCCATCCTTGGCGATCATCAAGTTGTCAGGCTTGATATCGCGATGGATGACGCCTTTTTCCGAAGCGGTCTCCAGGGCGAGGAGCGCCTGACGGACAATGTCGAGTGCCTCGCCTTGTGAGATCACATCGCGCGCGCGCAGCACTTCGCCGAGGTCCTTGCCATCGACGAATTCGATGATCATGAAATAGATGCCATGATCCTGGTCTTCGCCGAAATCGTAAATGTGCAGGATGTTGGGATGGTTGATGCGAGCGAGGCTCTTGGCTTCGCGCTCGAAGCGTTGGATGAAGTTGCGATTGCGCGCCAATTCGCTCGGCATGACCTTGATCGCGACACTGCGATCCAAGCTGAGTTGGCGCGCGTGGTACACCGCGCCCATGCCGCCCTCGCCCAGTTTGCGATCAACGAAGCAGCCGCGGATGGTGCTGCCGATCAGGTCATCCGGGGCATCGCCGTCATCGGCGCTGTATTCATCGCCGGTGCCGACTGGATCACCGGTATGTAAGCTATACAGCGTGTTACATTGCGGACAGCGCTGCAGATCTTCGCGACCGATGGGCGTGAAGCGGTGACCGCACACCGGGCAAGTGGTGGTCCCTTCGGTCGACGGCGTCGGCACCGCGATGGTCTCCTGCATGCTGCGGTTGACCTGGGCGTCGCGCTCAGCGCGCTCGAACAATTCCGAGTCGACATCATCGACGGGCAAGCTGGGCAGTTCGCCGCTGGATTTCCGGCGTTGCCGCTGATCGCCAGAGGGACCCGGAATGGCTTTTTGCGGGCCCGAGGCTTCGCGTACCGTCAACGGATTCGTACGTGGCTGGTCATTGGATTCCACTGGCGCATATTCGTCGCTGACGCCCCATTGGTTCACGCGCGTCATCTTCTTCGCGGTGGTTGGGCGACGCTCGGAAACCGGTGGATGGGGCTGCCAGCAATTGGCGCACTTGCGGCAGGTGGCCCAACCACCGCTGTCCGTCTTACCGTCGTGGGCGAAGCCACATTTGGGACAGGTCAAGTCGCTCACGGAGTGGCCTCCCTCGGGGCCGGTACTGGAGCCGGTGCAGGGGCGGATGTCGGCGCATCCAGCAAGAAGGCCAAGCGACCTTCCTGCCACAGGTAGGCCGTCACTGCCGCTGCGGCAATGACCAGAAGCGTGACGATCAGCATGAAACGCAGGCGCCGCCGGGATCCGAGCCGAGAGCGAAAATCGGAGATCTCAGCCAACAGAGTGCCCTCGATTTCCACACCGGACGCATTGCTATCGCGCAAGCCACCCAGATGACGTTCGAGCAGATCCAAACCACCACGCAAATCGCCGCGTTCCGCCATGGCACGTCCGCGTCCCAGCACTTCGGCCACATGGCCATGGGTATCGCGCATGCGCGCTTCGCGTTCGCGGCTGCGCAGCACGGCACGCACCCGGCGATCATCGCAGCGATCCGCCGCTTTGGCAAAGCGATCGGCAGCGGCGGTGAATTGCCCTTGGTCGAAGAGGCGTTGCGCCTCGGTTTCCAATTCGGTGGACGATTGTTCAACAGCATCCGAGAAAGGCGTGTCGCAGCGCTGGCAGCGCTGCGCATCGGCACGATTGAGCATGCCGCATTTGGGGCAGGTGATCGGTTCAGTGCCGACCACCGGAGTTCGTACACTGCGACGCTCGGTCGACTGACGACGTGATTCGCCCACCCGATCAGTAGCAATGCGACTGGATTCGTTCGGGGGTGCTGACGCCGGCTCCGACGGCGCAGTCGGCGGCAAGGCTGCAGGCGATGGCCCTCCTCGCGCTGGCGGTGGCGGCAAGGGCGGTGGCAATGCAGACGGCAGGCCGCCTCCCACATCGGGCATCGGCAAGACATCGGCAGAATCACGCAGTTTCGCTAATTCCGCCCCGGAAAATTGGTATTCACCCGAGCGACTCACGGCTGGCATCACGCCGATGTGTTGGCCGACTTCCAGCCACGCATCGCGGCACTCTGTGGCGTCCTTGTAGCGATCATGCGGATCTTTGGCGATCATGCGCATGACGACATTCGACACTTCCTTCGGCAGCCGCGGATTGAGCTGCGCGGGCGGCGGTGGATTGTGTTCCCGCTGCCGGGTCATGATTTCGAAACTGGATTGTCCTGTGAACGGTTTCTCGCCGGTCAGGGCGAAATAGGCGGTGACGCCAAGCGCATACAGATCCGAACGGACATCGAGCTTACGGCCCATGCACTGTTCGGGACTCATGTAGGCTGGCGTGCCCATAGCCAAACCGACGGCAGTCAGATCGGTGTCGTTGCTGACATCCTTGGCCAAGCCGAAGTCGGCGATCTTCGCCGTGCCCTCGGTGGTGATCAGGATATTGTCAGGCTTGATATCGCGATGCACGATGTGGTGCTGCGAGACGTGCGTCAAACCCTGCAGGCAATGCACCATCAACGGAATCATCTCATCGGTTGGCACGACGAGTTTGTCATTGATCAACTTGGCGAGATTGGTGCCTTCGATGAACTCGGTGACCATGTAATACAGGCCATCGATGCGGCCGAAATCGTAGACCGCGACCAGATTGGGATGGCTGATGCGACCGATGGATTTGGCTTCGCGTTCGAAGCGCTTGATGAACTCGGCGTTTTCGCTCAAAGCCTTGCTCAGGATCTTGATTGCCACCGTGCGGTCCAAGCTGACCTGGCGGGCCTTGTAGACCATGCCCATACCGCCTTGACCAATCTTCTGAACGAGCTCGTAGCCACCGAAGTTGCGGCCGCGCAGGACGTCCGATTCTTCCGTGTCCTCGACATCGACGCCATCGGCACCACGCACGACGACCGCTGGGAGGTTGCGGGAGTCGTCATCGAAGTCCGGGCGCACGCCTCCTGGCGCTCCGGCAACAGGCGGGCGTTGCACCAAGTCCTCCATCCCCGGTAGGGACGGAAGCTGCGGGACCTCATCTGAATCGGTCCGTTCGTTAGGGTGTTCCAGCGCCATGCTGCTCCGAGGGTCCAAACGCGTCGAAGATGAGTGTAGACTCCAAGCGCAGCGGACACAAGTCCAGGGGGCGGACGTGACTTACGTCACTGGCTGCCACGAGAACCTGCCTCCCCCAGTGCAGAAACGAAAAGCCTGCGGAATTCGCCCACGAAACGGCTCAGCACCTCCAGGACTGAGGTCCTGGAGGTGCTTGATGTGCGGCATAGTTATTGTCTTCCTACCCGCGCGCCGACGGAGAGCCCCTCCGGACTTAGCCCTGATCGGTGATATACCGCTCGGCTTCCAGGGCCGCCATGCAGCCCATACCGGCAGCGGTGATCGCCTGACGGTAATGGTGATCACGCACGTCACCGGCCGCAAAAAGGCCCTTCACGCTGGTCTGGCAGCCATGCTCGACATCGATGTAGCCGTTAACGTCCAGCTTGACCCCGGTGCCCTTAAGGAAGGCGGTATTGGGCGTGTGGCCGATGGCCATGAACACGCCTTTGACCTCGAGCCGGCGCTTGTCACCGGTCTTGGTGTCGACCAGGGTCACGGCCTCCATCTTGAGCTTGTCGTCAACGTGGTAGCCAGCGAGGCCTTGGTTCCATACCGCTTCGACCTTGGGATTGGCGAGCACGCGCTCGGCCATGATCTTCGACGCGCGCAGCTCATCACGACGATGCACGAGGTACACCTTGCTCGCGAACTTGGTCAGGAACGAGGCTTCTTCGCAGGCGGTGTCGCCGCCGCCGATGACCGCGACCGGGACGTTCTTGTAGAACGCACCGTCACAGGTGGCACAGGCGGTCAGGCCGTGCTTGCGGTTGGGACCGTCGGTGAGGAATTCCTTTTCCTCGGGCAGGCCCAAATAGCGGGCCGAGGCTCCGGTGGCGACGATCACGGTTTGGTACTCGGCTGATTCCGACGTGCCCTGATAGAGGTCTTCCCAGGTCAACCGGAAGCCGCCATCGACCTTTTCGACCTTCTGCACGGTGCACGCCATCTTGACCGTAGTGCCGAAGCGCGTGGCTTGCTGTTCCATGCGCGCCATGAGCTCAGGGCCCATGATACCCTCGGGGAAGCCCGGGAAGTTTTCGACATCGGTGGTCGTCGTGAGCTGACCCCCTGCTTGTGCGCCAGTGAAGAGCATGGGCTCGAGATTCGCCCGCGCCGCATAGATGGCAGCCGTGTAACCAGCGGGACCGGATCCGATGATAGCAAGATTGTGCATGGGTCAGAGCACACCGCTGACACGCACCCAGTCAAGGCGCATAACCGTCGAGTCGCTACGCAAAGCCCCTTGTGCAGGCCGTCGTCACCACCGCAGCAAGTCTGAACGTATCGATGCCGAAACGGTCCAAATGGGTGCAAAAAGCAGCATGTCCACGTCCGGCGCGATAACCCGGTTCGCGACTGGGATGGGCGAGATAGCGCTCCATCAGCGGACAGGCGTCCGTTACCAGCAGAACGCCGAGATAAATACACCACGGCCCGGTCAGGCGCAGCGACGCGCCGAGAATTTTGCGTTCGTGGCCCCCCTCGCGCACCGCCAGATCGCCGTGACCGCGCGCAACCACGTCGGCTCCGGTCGCGGTCGCCACTGCTGGCGCCAACACGTCCGCAATATGCGCCAACCACGCGTCGGGAAAGCGATCTTCACGCGGCACGCGCAGAGCGACCA
>CAYQAQ010000135.1:0-4323 GCA_964415495.1 uncultured candidatus Brocadiaceae bacterium
GCGGCATTGAAGATCTGGTGCAGTGGCGCGATGACACCGTGCTCATGCGCCTGCACGAAGCCCAGGCCCAAGGCGGCGAATGGAGCACGCGCATTCTCGCCCGCGAACCGGCCAAGCTGGTGCTGCGCGAGCGCATGGGTGCCGAAGCCCAGGAGAATTTCCTCGCCGACGAATTGGTGGCCGCTCTACGCCAAGCCGGCTGTCATGTGTTCACGCGCCGTTCGCAGCAGGCCTTCACCAAGCTGGTCACCGAAGAAACCGTCGCTCCCACGCGATTGCTGTGCGAACGCCGCGTGCTTGGGCGCACTCTGGTCGAGCCCGTCACCGCACATTCACCGCTGTTGTCGTCATTCAATAAACCGATCGATTTGCGTCATACCTACGTGTTGCGGCGCGATCAGGAGCGGGCGATGGCGGTGATGGACCGTCTGCAGGCGTGGTGATGCCATCACGTCCGGAAGCCTCTGCGCACCAGACCGGTGTGGTTGCCACGGGTGCTGTGGATGTCCTGATTCTTGGGTGTGGGGTTATCGGTGTGTTGGCAGGCAATCAGATTGCGGCGTCGGGTCGGCGCGTGCTTGGTGTACGGCGCAAGCCTGATCCGACCGTGTCGGCGTCATTTCCGATCGTGGCGGGTGATGCTGCTGAAGGTGAGTGGTGGGACGCTTTCGCTGCGCGACCGACCCAGCTGCTGCTGTGCGCCAATCCTGGATTGCGACGCGGACGCGATAATCGCCTCACCACCGTCGCTGCGCACGTCAGCGCACGCCTCCCGGACTGCCGCCTCGTCTACACCGGCAGCACAGCGGTTTACGCTGACCAAAGCGGTGAAGCTGCAGACGAACACGCAGCGGTCGACCGCACCGATCCGGCCGTGGCCGGTCTGCTCGCGATCGAAGACGCCGTGCTGCGTCACGCCAACAGTCTGGTCTTGCGAGTCACCGCCCTGGTTGGTCCCTCGCGCACGCACGCGCGCGACCGTCTCTTGCGCGGCGAACGCACCGTGCGCGGCAATCCCGATCGCCCATTTAGCTATCTCCACGAAGTCGACTGCGCCGACATCACCGTCGATGCCCTGCTCGCCTGGAAGGACCGCGGCATCCTCAACGCCGCTGCGCCGGAGCGCATAACCGTGCGCAACTATTACGCGCGACTCGCGACCCAGGCTGGCCTCGCTATTGCAATCACGGGTGATGGCACGGCGGCCCCCGCGCGTTGGATTGAGGCTGGGCGGCTGCAGGACCGGTACCCTGATCGGGTGTGGCGTGGCGTCATCGACTCCGCTTGATCACCCCAAGCGAATGCGCCGGCCGCCACCCGGTACAATATCCTCGGCCAATTCGGTCTGCCCCTGATGCAGACACAACCCAATTGGCGCACTGCCCGTACGCTGCGTGATCGCATCGGCGAGGGGGACCAAGTGGGTGGTGACGACGACCTGACCCCGTGTCGCGGCATTCGCGATCAAATCCGCTAGCGCCGGAATCACATCGGGATGCAAGCCGGCCTCGGGTTCATTGAGCACCAGCAAAGCCGGCGGACGCGGTGTCAGCAGCGCAGCAGCGAGGGCGATAAAGCGCAGCGTGCCGTCCGATAATTCGCTGGCCGCCAGCGCACGGGTGAGATCGGGACGTTGCCAGCTCAAGCTCAGGCGATGGCGATCGCTCAGTTGCACGCCCAGCACGCAGCCAGGGAAAGCGACGGAGATCGCGGCGTGCAGTGCTTCGGCTTCACCCATCTCAACAATGGTCTGCACGGTCGCAGCGAGCGTGGCCCCATCGTGACTGAGCACCGGTGAGCGCACGGCATCTGCAGGCTGACGCAGCGGCGAGGCGGGATCGGTACGGAATTGGTGATAAAAGCGCCAGCTGGCCAGGGTGTGCCGGGCCATAGCTAATTCTGGATAGCGCGCTGGATCAATGAGCTGCACCAAAAATGACTCGGTTGGGTCGAGTGGATCGCCTGGTGTGACCCATGCGCCGTTTTCATCGCGGATGCTGATGATGTGACCCTTGCGCGTACAAATCGGCACCGGCTTGACGCGTCCCGGCACCCGTATGGCCAGCGATTCCTCTTTCACCTCGGGATTGAGACTAAACAGCGACAGCTGGGGCACCGGTACCCCGCACGAAAATGCATACACGTAATGATCGAACGAAACTTCAACATAGATGCGTACTTCACAAATCTCATCCCGCCGTTTGGCAAAGCCGGCCCACGTCATGCCCGAAATACCGCCTTCCGCCGCGAAATGCCGACCCAAATTTCCTGTCGCCGCCGCCTGGATCAATTCCAGCGCCCGATACAGATTGGTTTTCCCGCACCCATTCGGTCCGACCAATACCGTGACCGCATCAACGGTGAGCTCCAGCTTGCGCAAGGACCTATAATTGGCGATGGCGATGCGGCTGACGCTCATGGCGTCTACAAGGATGCCACCGGGCTCGGCTGAGGCCACCGGCTGCTTTCGTCCCGGGGCGTCTGCGGCGCGGTCTGCAAGGCGACCATCTCGCGATAGCGGCCGTCCTTGGCCAGCAGGTCGGCGTGACGGCCGTGCTCCGTGATGCGTCCGTCTTCGATGACCAGGATCAGGTCGGCGTTGGCGATGGTGCTCAGGCGATGCGCGATCACAAACGTGGTGCGGCCGCGCAGGAGGGTGTCCAGCGATTGCTGGATCAGGCGTTCGCTTTCGCTGTCGAGGTTCGAGGTCGCCTCATCAAGGATCAGGATCGCGGGGTCGGCAAGGAGAGCGCGGGCGATGGCTAGGCGCTGACGCTGGCCGCCGCTGAGTTTGACCCCGCGTTCGCCGATGATCGCGTCGAGGCCTTCCGGAATCTTGCTGATGAATTCCATCGCATTGGCGCGGCGGGCGGCGCCTTCGACGGCGGCATCGCTGGCGTCGCGGCGGGGATAGCGGATGTTCTCGCGAATGGTGCCGTCAAAGAGGAATGTCTCCTGTTGGACCAGGCCGATCAGAGAGCGGTAACCGGCCAAGCGATAGTCACGGAGATCGGTCCCATTGAGCAGGATGCGACCGGCAGTCGGATCGTGGAAGCGCGCGACGAGATCGGTGATCGTGGTTTTGCCCGCGCCGCTGGGGCCAACCAGGGCGACGGTGGTGCCACCGGGAATGGTGACGTCGATGTCACGCAACACGGGACGATCGTCTTGATAGGCGAAGTCGACATGCTCGAAACGCAGTTCCTGCACCGTGGTCGGCGTGGGCTGAGCGTCGACGACATCCGGCTTTTCACGTTCGCGTCCGAGCAGATCGAAGACACGTTCCATGGCCGCCAAGCCGCGCTGAGTTTCCGAAATGTTCTGCACTATCTGCATCACGGGCTCGAGCAGGCGCCAGACATAGCCTTGGAAGGCAACCAAGGTGCCGATGGTCGAATGTCCGGACATCACCAGAAAGCCGCCGAAGACGATGATGATCAGCGACGACATGGGCATCAACAGGCCCCACACGAGATTGACAATACCATGCGCGCGCGCGGCCATCAATTGTTTACGGATGACGGTGTGATGGCCGACCGTGTACGCCAATGACTCGGAGGGCTCGCGCGCGAAGCCGCGCACCACGCGCAAACCGCCGATGGTCTCGCCAACGCGAGCGTCGATTTCCTGACGATCGCCGCCCATAGAGCGATGAATCGGGCGGATCCGGCTGATAAAGCAGTGATGGAGATACATCGTCGGCGGCATGATAACCACCGCAGCCAAGGCGATGCGCCAATCGAGGACGAACATCACACCGAGCGTCGCCAGCAGACGCAGGCCAGATAACGCGGGTCCGAGAAAGGCATTCTGGATCAGACCCGTGGTGTTGTCGACGTCATTGGAGACGCGACTGATGACGCCACCCGTCTTGATCGCCTGCACCTGATCCAGGGGCAGGCGCAAGATGTGTGCGTGCAACTGATGACGGAGGTCAAAAGCGAGACGTGAGGTCAGCAGCGTCGATTTGAGATGCCGCACGAAGCCGAGCAGACTGCCAGCGACGAAGGTGCCCATCATGATCGCGGCGATGACCAGCATCTCACCGCGTCGATCAGCCATGGGCCGGGTGTCGTCGAGGATGACCTGATCGATGAGATACATCGACACCACTGGCCACAACAGGTCGAAGCCGATGCCACCGACGCCGAGAGCAAAAACGCCAGCGAGTTGCCAGCGTCGCGGCCACAGCCAGGCGCGATATTTGGCCAGCGTCGCTGGGCGGCTGCCCTGCGGGGCAGCACCTGTGCGCCTTCCACGGTCCTGGCCCAGATACTCCCGTCGGTCCGTACGCGCAGGAAAATTTTTGCAGCCGAGTACGGA
>CAYQAQ010000135.1:4333-7506 GCA_964415495.1 uncultured candidatus Brocadiaceae bacterium
ATTTGGCCAGCGTCGCTGAGCGGCTGCCCTGCGGGGTCAGCTTGGCGTCTTCTTCGTGTTGGCGATTGCGGTGAATGCTGCGCGGATCGGCGCGCCAACGTTCCAGGAATCTGGCGAAGCGGCGGCGCGAGGTATCGACGCGGGCAGGTGGCGGGGTCGGGGCAGCGAGAGGGGTATCAGCCATGCGGGACACGGAGGATACCACAGCCCATATTCCCGCAAGAGCCCTATTTCTCTCGCATTTGAGAATATCAGCGGCGCACTCATCCGGCGCTGGAATTTCTCGTCAAGGTCCGGTCAGGGTGTCGACGTCACCGCCGACCCGGCCAGGCGGCTGAGGCGCGGGCGGCGCGCACGCAGGCTTCGAGCGGCGCGTTCGAAGGCCTCGGCGTCGAAGCTGGTGATGTCCTCACGCTGACCGAGACCGTTTGGCATCGCGAGGGTCAAGGCACCGCCGAGATGCTCGCGGAATTGCTCCAAACCTTCCAAGACCCGCCGTGCGCCGCTGGCATCACGCAGGTCCAAGCAATCGTCCCAGAGCGCGAAGCCGATCACGGCCAAAGCCTCTAAGATCGGCTCAATCGCCGCCGCATTCAGGCGGCCGATCTCGACGGCATAACAACAATCGAGGGCGACCCCAATGGCCACCGCTTCGCCGTGCTGCAGGCGATGTCGACTGAGCACTTCCAAGCGATGGGCCGACCAGTGGCCGAAATCGAGCGGACGCGATGAACCCTTTTCAAACGGATCACCGTTGGTGGTGATGTGATCGAGATGCAGCAGGGCGCAGCGTTCGATCACACGCGCCATGACATCGAGATCCCGTGCCCGCAGGCGCGTGGCGCTGCCCAGCAAATCGTCGAGGAATACAGCGTCCTTGATGATCGCGACCTTAAAGGCCTCGGCGACCCCTGCGCGCCACGACCGATCATCGAGATGGCGCAGGAACTGACGATCATTGATGATCGCCTCGGGCGGCGTGAAGGTGCCGTAGAAGTTCTTATTCGCCAAACCGTTGATGGCGTTCTTGACGCCCAGTCCGGCGTCGGCCTGTGCCAGCACGGTGGTCGGGATGCGGATCTGGCGCAGACCGCGATGCACCAGCGAGGCACCGAAACCGACGGCGTCCAGTACCGCACCGCCGCCGATGATGATGACGTAGCTGTGCCGGCAGAGACTGGCTTCGACCGCGAGCCCACCGACGAGATCAACGATGCTCCAGTCGGCCTTCACCGTTTCGCCCCCGGCGACGATTTCAGGCGGGGCGGCCAGCTGGCATCGACCCGAGTCCTGGACCGCGAACCAGCGATGAATGCGGGCGATCAGGTCGTGGTCGGCGTCGGCGCTGCCGCGATCCACAAAGACCAGAGCCCGCGCGGGACGGTCGGCGGCTGGTCGACGCAAGGCGTCGAGCAAGACCGGGTTCGCCGGCGCGAACACGTCCTGGGTAAAATGGACGTCGAAACGGTAGTCGACCTGGATCCCAAAGGCGTGCTGCATGGTGGTCATGAGCATTCAACGTGCCGGGCTGCCAGGGGGTTCACCCCTCGTCATGTCACTGCCATGGGCAGGTGACACGGGCGGTGTCGATGCGGTGGTCAGGCTTTTGGGAAGGGATTTCTTCGGAAAGGGATTCCCCCCTGGGACCGCGGGCCACTGGCCCGCTCGAAAAAGGCAGGCAGCCGAGTCGGCCGCGGTCCCAGGAGGGCGCTACCGACACGGCGAAGCGTGCGTTAACGCAGCGTGCCGGCAACGGCACGCCCTGCCGCAATGCACGTCGCATAGCCATCAGCGACGGGCCGTCCGTCGGTATCCAGATACCCCGGCCGCCCGGCGGCACGTTCAGCGGCATGACCCAACAAGCACAACGCACCCTCATGCAACCGATCCGCGAAGCGCGGATCGGTTGCCGCGCGCGTGATCAGGGGATCGCGCGCAGGCGTGTTGTGTTCGGTGCCGTCGGTGACCGGCCAGCCGCGGCGATGCGCTTCGGTCAGGATCTCCAGCAACCGTTCATCGGTGTTGCGGGGCGAGATCACTTCGACGGCGTGGAATCCCCACCCGGCGATGCGATCGAACAGTGCAGGAATAGAGGCTTCGCCGGCGGTCACGGGGTTGCCCAGAATCGGATAGGTCGGAATTGCACCCAGATCGAGGAAGATCTGTCGCAATTCCGCTACCGTGGGAAACGCGGTGGGATCTTCGGCGACATAACACGGCTTGCCGGCTTTGAGCAGCGTCGCGCGCACCTGGTCCTGACGGGCGGGATCGCCGGCCTTGGGCAATTCGCCGGTGAGATTGTTGAAATCGACCGCGAAGTCACGGCCCTGATCGGCCTGATGTTGCAGGTGCACCAGGGCAGCCCGCGCCACATGGCGTTCGGTCGTATTGCCCGCCGGCGTCTGCGCGATGACCGCATCCCAGGTCGGGCCAGGCCTGTTCAACGTCGCGCGGAAATGCGCATCCAGTGCGGCAACCAGAGCCCGATTGCGCGTCGCCTGATGGTCGCGCAGGACGCTGAGGCGAGCATTCGCCTGGGGCTGATCTGCAACCGTGATCGCCTTGCCGCACAGGTAGATCTTGCCGGGATTGCCGGGGTCGTTCAGCCGCTCGCCGGCAGCGGCGGCGTCCGCATCGCGGGCGATGCACTCGACGCACAGGAATCCGGGCAGTTTGGCAACGGCGCAGGCCTCGGCGAAGGCTACAGCGCCCGCTGTGGTGAAGAAGTCGTTGAGGCCGAGGATCGCGACGCCTTCAGCCACCGCCGCTGTGACCACCTCGGCCGGCGGGCCAAAGACCGAGAAGCTGTGATGACTGTGGACATGCGCGTTGGCGGCACGCGCTGGGGGCCGCTCGGCCTGTAGGCTCGCCCTCAGTTGGGCCAGGGCCTGATCATCCGTCATCATCATATCGACTCTCTCATCGAAAAAGGCCTGCTCCCTAGCACGAAGGACGACTGACGTATGGTCTGGCCTCCCTTGCCGAGAGACCCAGGACGTAGGACCATTTTAAGCCGTTTCTTTTTTATCCTGCGTGGCTTCTTCATCCGCCGAGGCGGCGAAGATCGATTCCTTGCCTTCGATGACGCCTTCGGTGACGACATAGGACTTCTGGAAGGCGACGCGCTGCGGCAGCTCGAACATGATGTCGAGCATCGATTCTTCCAGGATCGA
>CAYQAQ010000136.1:0-7474 GCA_964415495.1 uncultured candidatus Brocadiaceae bacterium
GGTGCGGAGCGCTTGTCGGGCTAGGCGAGGTGGAGGCGGCGATCGGATGCGATCAGGGCGGCTCCATCCGGATACCGGCGGCTTGGTGTGGCATTGTCGGACTCAAGCCAACCTATGGGCTCGTTCCCTACACGGGGATCATGCCGATTGAGCGGACGCTCGATCATACCGGACCGATGGCTCGGGACGTAGCGACGGTGGCGAGAGTGCTCAATGTGATCGCCGGAGATGACCCGCTGGATCCCAGACAGGGACGGACGGCGCGCGAGCGTGACTACACCGCCGATCTGGACGTGGCGCCTCGTTCGCTTCGTATTGGTGTGTTGGAGGAGGGCTTCGGGTGGCCAGGCCTTTCAGAGCCGGCCACGGACTCCACCGTCCGTCGCGCGGTTGATCGGCTGAGCGAGGCTGGGGTGGCAGTGGAAACCGTTTCCATTCCGCTCCATCGTCAGGGCATCGACATCATGTCGGTGATAAGCTTGGAGGGGGCGACTTCGACGATGATCGAAGGGTTCGGACAGGGAAACAATTGGAAGGGGTTTTACCCCGTGAGCCTCAACGAAGCCATCGGGCGCGGTATGGCCGCGAGAGGCCGCGACCTTTACCCGAGCGTCGTCGCGCTCGCCGTGCTCGGCCACTACACGCGAACCCGGTTTTTCGGCCGTTATTACGGACTGGCGCAAGAAGCGTCGTTCCGACTGCGGGCCGCCTACGACTCCGTGCTTACGCGCTTTGATGCGCTGCTTCTGCCTACGGTGCCATTCCAACCTTGGGCGCTGCCGAACGGGCGCCTCGATGTGCCGCAGGCGGTATCACGGGCCTACATTACCTTGCACAACACCGCGCCCTTCGACGCCACCGGGCATCCTGCGATTTCGCTCACCGCCGGCTTTGCTGCGGAACTGCCTGTCGGCCTGATGCTGGTGGGCGCATACGGTCGCGATCACCGGCTTCTTCAAACCGCGCGCGCGGTCGAGGGCATCCTTTCCCCTTCGATCCAACGTCCGCCCCTGCAGCCCTGCTACACATGACCACACAAAAAATAGCACCGCCCACTCCATCGGGCCTACGGTTCTTTCACCGAGGTGATCTCGACGGGTTCTTTGCCCTCGGGCTCGACAACATGCTCATGCTTATTCTGATGAGCAACTTTTGCCTCGGCTTCCCGCTCTTCATGCCGCGGGAGTTGTTTTATGAGCGGATTTTGCCTGCGGCGGCATTGGGCGTCGTCATCGGCAACCTCTACTATGCGAGGCAAGCGTGGTTGCTGGCGAAGCGGGAGGGCCGAAGCGACGTCTGTGCGTTGCCGTTCGGCATCAATATCATCACCTTGATCGCTTTCGTATTCCTCGTGCTTTATCCAGCGAAGTTTATCGCCGAGGCGCAGGGTATGACCGGGGATGATGTCGCTATCTTCGCGTGGCGGGCAGGTATCTTGGCTTGCTTCGTCGCGGGGCTACTCGAGTTCTTTGGGAGTTTCTTCGCAGAAGCTATCCGTCGGTTCACGCCGCGCGCCGCCCTCTTGGCACCCGTGGGCGGCATCGGCCTGTGTTTCCTATCGATGGATTTTTTCTTTCGCGCCTACGCTTTCCCGTTGCTTGGGCTGGTCACCCTAGGCGTGACGTTTCTGTTCTACTTTGGCCGGCTGCGCATGAAGGGCGGTATTCCATCCGGACTCATCATTCTGCTCACCGGCACCGGCTTGGCATGGTTACTCCATATCTTCCAAGGCGCGACGGTCGTCCCGGTGGGAAACCTCGACGATGCCCGGCTCGCATTCTATCCGCCGATTCCGGTGGTGGGCGATCTGATCGCTTCGTTCTCAATGCTTCCCCTGTTCCTTCCAGTGATTTTGCCCATTGGATGTATCAGCGTCATCATTTCCCTCCAGAATATCGAATCCGCAACCGCCGCCGGCGACCGCTACCCCATGTTGCCTTGCATGCTGTATAATGGCGTTTCGTCGATTGCCACCGGCTTGTTTGGCAGCCCGTTTCCCACCAGCATCTACATCGGACATCCAGGCTGGAAGGCGATTGGATCGCGCATGGGTTACTCGGTGCTCAATGCGGTGTTTATATCCATTCTGTGCCTCACGGGGGCTTTGAATTGGGTCGTTTATTTTATCCCCGTCGAAGCGGGAATGGCGATCTTGATCTGGATCGGAGTCGCGATGGCATCGCAGGCTTTCGAAGCCTCCCCGCCACGCCACATCCCGGCGGTGGTGGTGGGCATGATGCCTGTGCTTGCTGCCTTTTGCGCCCTGCTGGTCAAGAAGGCCCTAGTCTCTCTGGGTTTTGGTGGCGCGGCCAACCCGTTTCCCGCGGACATGAGCGACAAATTTGTCACGACCACCGACTTTTTCGTGCAAGGCATGTTCTCGCTCGAACAGGGCTACGTTTACACTTCGATGGTGCTCGGGGCGGCCACCGTCTATATCATTGAGCGTCAGTTTGGACGGGCGGCGATTTGGTTCCTGATCGGGGCGGTGCTCTCATCGATTGGTTTCATCCACAGTTTCGTGATCGAGCAGGCCGACGTGGTCGGTCGAATCGGGTTCTTCTTCTCCGCTCCAGCCACCATGGCCTATCTGGTGCTCGCGCTCGTGACATGGCTGCTTCCGCAGTTGTGTGAGAGCGATCCGGATAAACACGCCATCTAACTACACTTTATGGAACCTACAGAATTCGATTTAGACATCCTGCAAATCGCCATTAAGGAGGCGGAAGCCGGGTTTTGCGAAGGCGGCCTACCTATCGGATCGGTGCTTGTCCACCGTGGCAAGGTATTCGCCTGCGGACGCAATCTCCGCGCGCAAACTGGCAGCACGCTCCACCACGCCG
Source organism: uncultured candidatus Brocadiaceae bacterium (assembly GCA_964415495.1). GTDB lineage: Bacteria > Planctomycetota > UBA11346 > UBA11346 > UBA11346 > CAYQAQ01. Next base: position 2,844 of record CAYQAQ010000136.1, read on the forward strand.
AAATGACCGCCTTGGCGAATGCCGGGCGGCAACAGCCCGAGTTTTATCGGGAAACCGTGCTCTACACGACGCTTTCGCCGTGTCCCATGTGCACCGGCGCGATGATTCTATATGGCATCCCCAAAGTGGTGATCGGCACGCCGACCGTGCGCGAGTGGGGCGAGGACCGACTGCGGGAGTTCGGCGTCGAAGTCGTTCATGCTCGTAGCGAAGCCTGCGCAGAGTTACTCGAACGTATGGTCACTCAGCAGCGCGACTTGATCCGAGAGGACGGTGGCAACTTTTTCGCGCAGGCCGGAGTGTGATCATGATTGATAATCCCGCTGAGCTTAATGCTCATGAAGTGCGCGTCCTTTTGAAGCTTCAAGGGCTGCCTCACAACGATGAGTTGGTCGATCGGGTGAGGCGCAACCTGCTCATCCTCGCCGCGCAGCAGGCTAACCTCCTCTCCCAGCCACTCGACGTCACCATCGAACCAGCTCCTACTTTCCGACCATGAGTAAAGGGGGCTTGGCCGTTCGAATGGCACATGCAGTGCGCACCGGGGAGGTGAGTGCGGTTACCACGATTGAAGCGGCGCTTCAGCGTTTCGAGGGTGCGGGGCGCGAACTCAATGCCGTGACGGATATCTTTCGCGAGGAAGCATTGGGCGCTGCGGAGGGCATTGATCGGCAGGTCTCTACAGGCCGTGATCCAGGTCCATTGGCTGGAGTGCCGTTTGGGGTGAAGGATCTTTTCGATGTTAAAGGCCGGGTCACATTGGCTGGCTCGCGGGTAGCACAATCGCGTCCGCCCGCGCGCGCGGACGCCACACTGCTTCGTCGGCTGGCAGCGGCCGGAGGGATCTTGTGTGCCCGTCAGACGATGGATGAATTTGCCTATGGTTTCACCACGGAGAACCATCATACGGGTGCCACGCGTAACCCATGTGATACCGAACGCGTGGCCGGTGGTTCGTCGGGTGGTTCGGCTGCCAGTGTCGCCGCCGGCTTGGTTCCGTTCTCACTTGGATCGGATACGAACGGATCGATTCGGGTGCCATCGTCCTTCTGTGGGATCTATGGGCTCAAACCCACCTTTGGCCGACTCTCCCGCGCGGGTGCTTTTCCCTTTGTGGCGAGTCTCGATCACGTCGGCCCGATGGCCGCGAGCATAGATGACTTGGCGCTTGTATACGATGTGTTGCAGGGGTTCGATCCGGAGGATCAGTGCTGCTGGGCACAGGAGGTGGATAGGGTCACTCCGCGACTTCATGAGGGGTGCGAAGATTTGCGGCTAGGGCGACTCGGTGGGTGGTTTTCCGGGCAGCAGACGCAGGATGTGCGGGACGGTATGGATCAGGTCGCGGCGGCGCTCGGCGCGCACCGCACGTTCGAGTTTCCGCAGACCAGCCAGGCTCGATCCGCGGCGTTCGTTATAACGGCTGTCGAGAGTGGGCGAACCCACCTCGATATGCTGCGGGCGCGTTATCAAGACTACGATCCACAAGTGCGTGATCGCTTGGTGGCGGGTGCTTGCGTGCCGGCGGCTTGGTATCTCCAGGCACAGCGTTTCCGCAGTTGGTTTCGCTCGGCGGTGGCACGGGTCTTCGAAGACGTGGACGTGCTGCTAGCCCCCGCGACACCTTGCGTGGCGACGCGGATCGGGCAGCAGCACATGATTTTGGACGGCGTGGAAATGCCTGTGCGCCCGAACCTTGGTTTGTTCACCCAGCCCGTTTCGTTCATCGGCCTGCCTGTGCTCGTGGTGCCGCATCGAACCTCGATGGGACTTCCGGTTGGCGTCCAGTTGATCGGTCCACCGGGCCGCGAGGATTGGCTCTTCCGGGTCGCCGCTGCGCTTGAGCGAACGGATCTTGGGCAGTCGAATCGCAGAAGCCGCGACTAACAATTTATGGATACCTCATACCTTTTGAAAGTGCCACAAGCAGGGCCTGACGATGTTGCGGCGCTCGATCGAGCGCTCACCGCCGCCGGCGTGTCCCCACGCAGGATCACGGGGATCTTGGGCAAGACCGAGGGAAACGGTTGCGTCAACGACTTCACCCGGGGATTTGCCACGTTGGCTCTGCGCCACTATCTTTACCAATTCATGGACTTGGCTGCGGCCGAGGCGGTGCCCATTGTGATGTCAGGCGGTTGCGAGGGGGTGATTTCGCCCCATCTCATCGTGTTTTTTGAGGCCGATGTCCCTGAGGAATGCGCTCCGACGGGAGGCCTAAAGGTCGCCTGCGGAAGAACCCGCGATCTGGCCCCGGAAGAGATCGGCACCCACGTGATGGTGGACACGGTAGCGGCCGCGGTATCTGCGGTAATGCGCGAACACGGGCTGGCACCGGAAGACGTCCACTTCGCCCAGATCAAGTGTCCGCTGATCGGTTCGGAAGACATTCGACAGTCGACCCTTCCCCTCGCCACCACCGATACACTAAAGTCAATGGGGCTCTCGCGGGGAGCGACTTCGCTTGGCGTCGCGTTGGCGCTTGGGGAATTCTCGCCTGAGGTCATTGCTTCGACCTCGATTGGGGCGGATCTCAAAGTTTTCTCTTCTGTGGCATCCACCTCGGCGGGAATCGAACTGAAGTGTTGCGAGATAGTCCTGCTCGGCAACAGCCCTGATTCTCGCAGCCCTTTCCGGATCGGTCATGATGTCATGCACCACTGCCTGGATGTGCACGCCGTGGAGCGTGCCATTCGATCCAGTCAACATTCCGAGTCGCGCTATGAACTCGACCGGGTGGTTCAGATTCTTGCGAAGGCGGAGGCGGCGCCGTCCGGCGAGGTTCTGGGTTCTCGCCACACCATGTTGCAGGATTCCGACATCAGCCCGACGCGGATGGCCCGCGCGGTGGTGGGTGCCGTGATCGCGGGGCTCACGCAAGATCCGCTGGTGTATGTCTCTGGTGGCGCTGAGCACCAAGGACCGCCGGGCGGAGGCCCCGTGGCCGTCATTTCGCGAATCAGTGTTTGTGCCTAAGAAACTCGCTGCGGATTTGAGTTATCTGAAATTGCGGGAACGTTTGATCTGAGGCAGAATTTTGCGCCATCAGTCACCCATGCAATCACCTACCGGACTTTCTTCACGTTTCTATTGCCGTATTCTGGCTGAATCGTTTAGTCACAAATCGGGCTCTTTTCTTACGGGTCCGAGCTTAGCGAACATATGATGAGCAACTCCCAAGCAGAGGTGATCGGCAACATAGCCGCAACAATTTTGCACAAGCTTCGCGGCCGAATCCTGAAGTGGCACTATCCCCCCAGGTTTCATCTAAGCGAAAAATTGCTTTGTGAGGAGTTTCGGTCCAGCCGAATTCCTGTGCGGGAAGCTTTGCAGACTTTGACTCAGCAGGGCCTGATCGATAAGATCCCAAATCAGGGCTGTTTCGTGAAGCAGCCTGACTTGGATGAGATTTACGATCTTTTCGAGGTGCGCCTGGCGCTCGAGTTGCATGTCGGTGAGGTGGTCATTCAAAAAGGCCTGCCGCCAAATTGGGTGACACAACAGCGCGCGATCTGGCGGCCTATGTTGTCGATACGTGCGGACGATCCCGTCGATCAAGAAACGTTGGTCGAGTCCGATGCGAAATTCCACCTCGGCCTCGCTCGGGCCACGGGAAATCGTAAGATCATACAACTTCTGGAGGACTGCGAGCAACGCCTTAGGTTCATCCGGCTAGCGTCGGTAACCACGCCGCACCGTTATCAAGATACAGCGGGCGAACATCTCGCCATTCTGGACGCAATCATCAGCAAGAACCGTCAAGAGGCCCGGAAGGCGATTAGACAGAACATCGAACACTCACGAAACAAGGTTGAAATAGCCCTTGGACGGGTGATTATGAATTCCTATAGCAGAAGTGCTCGGTCTATCAGGGTAGAGCAACCCGCTTAACAATGCTCCGGTTGTTACGTCTGTGGTCGAGAAGTTGAGCGGCGACACTGACTGCGATCTCCGCCGGGGTATCGGTTTTAAGGAGCAAGCCGACTGGGCCGATTATCTTTGCCCTTTCGCCTGCGTCGAATCCCCGGTTTGCGAGGGCTTCGTGAATCAGCGCGATCTTTCGGGGGCTGCCCATAACGCCTAGAAAGGATGGTGAAAACGGAAGAAAGGCGGCCAGAGCTTCGATGTCGGTCATGAGCCCATGCGTCATGACGACGACCACGGTGTCTTCGATGCGGGAATGCAGGGTTACCGCTTCATTCCATGATGTATGCTGACGGGATATTCCGTCAGGCAGACCCACGAGCGTCGGGATTGGTCCCCGCGGCTCGACAACAGTTACGGCGAAATCAAGATCGTGCAGCAGCCGGGCGAGGGCGGCCCCGCAGTGACCTCCTCCCATGACGACAGCACGATCAGGCGGATCGAGCGGAAGATGAACGCTCCAAGTGTGGCCGTCTTGCCACTGAATCTGAGACTGGGAGTGGGCGGGTGCCTGCTCAAGCAGTTGCATCCCCTCTGGATCCAACCTGAGAAACGCACCGATGCGATTGGCTTCCGCCAGCGCTAGGCGTTGCGCAAAGGCAAGGTCTGTGTCGCGATGGAGGATCAGCTCGATGTTGGTTTGCGACCCGCCGCACCGCAGACCAGACGCGTTCGGATCGTCTGGCTCGCGGTGTTGTAGGTAGTGG
>CAYQAQ010000137.1:0-7469 GCA_964415495.1 uncultured candidatus Brocadiaceae bacterium
CGCGCTCCAGGCGGCTCGGTGTCACATCGACGGCAATGACGCGTACGCCCTTGCTGACATGCCACGCCGCACTGAACGCACCGATGGCGCCTTGACCAATCACCACCGCCGTTTCTCCCGGTTGCGGCTGGGCGAGCAGACATCCGCGCAAGCTGATCGCCGCCAATTCGGTGATGCTGTAGGGAAGCAGATCGACGCCGACCGGCAGACGCACCGGATGGATCGACATCGGCACGAGGTGATGTGAGACATGCCCGCCCCAGTGGCTGTTGATGCCCAGCGGGATCGAACCGTCAGCGCAGTCCGGTGTATAGGTCACCAGATCGCCGACGCGCCAGCCGGGGCAGGCGCTGCCGACGGCGGTGACTTCACCGACGCAGCACGAACCGGGAATGAGCGGGAAGCGCTTGGCGGCGCCGTAATGTCCCGCCAGCACGCGACACTCAGTGCCGGGCGAGACGAAGGTGTAACGGGTGCGCACCAGCAGGTGGTCATCACGCATCGGTGGCAGCTGAAAGTGACCAAGGGCGACTTGGCCGGGGGCGGGAAAGGTGATGGCGGTAACGGATTCGGGCAGCATGGAGTTCCTTGGTTCGGCTGCATCAAGCATACATCGACCAAGCATTTGTCGCTTCCCAGCTTGTCTGCTGATTCCACGATTCGGCTATGGCCGTTGCCGCCCGCTATGCCTGGTTCGCCCGCCACCGGCTGCGCCTCGTGGTTGGATTTATTCATACCGTTCCAGTCGGGCGCTGCCGGTTCCATCGTCACGATCATTTAGAACTGGTGTTGCACCGCAGTGGGCAGGGCAGCAGTCGTATCGTCAGCGGTGAAGAACTGCCGTTTGATGCCGGCCAAGCGACTTTGTATCCGGCTGACACCTTACACGACCAGGATAATCACGATCGTGGTGAGGATGTCTGTCTGCATCTCGATGCGGGCAAGGATCCGCCGCCGCCGCTACGGCGCGCGCACGTCATGTCCGTCGCGCCCGAGGTTGCCCAGGAACTGGTGGCGCTTGCTGCTGTCGCCCCGAGCAAACATAGCGCGGAAAGCCGTCTCGCCCTCGATTTGCGTGCCAGTGCAGCGGTGCTCAGTCTGCTCGTGTCCAGTAGCGCCTCCGCCACCGCCCAAGGACGCGGTCGCGCCGGTCTGGCCGCGCGCTATCTCGACGAGCATTTCGCTACGATCGGTCGGATGTCCGAGGTCGCGCGCTACGTCGGCTTAAGCGAAGATCGTTTACGTCATCTGTTCACCGCCGAACATGGCGTTGGGCCGCTGGAGTACCTCACCCGGTTGCGCCTCGATCATGCGGCAACGTTGCTACTGCGGACCGATCTGCCCCTCGCCGACATCGCGCGCGCCTGCGGTTTCGCGACCGCCCGCTATCTGTGTGCCTTGTTCAGCCGTCGGCACGGCTGTCCGCCTGGCGAGTGGCGGCGACGGGTGTGATATTCCTGGCTGATGCTAGTGTCCTGACCCAGAAATCCTTATCATCCTGCTTGCCCGCGCCCGCCATCTGCTGCGTTGCGAAAACCTTGCGATAGCGCTGCTATCGCTGCGTTTTCCGCGCCTTGCATCTGGCAGACGGGGGCTGCACATTATGATAAGAATTTCTGTGTCAGGACACTAGGTCACCATGCCTGGTGTTGATCGTTACCGCCGCGGGATCTCCGCATGTTCCGTTTCCGAGCCTTTGCCGTCCTAAATTTCGCCGCTGCATTTGCCATGGTGCTGGCAAGCCCGCTCAGCGCCGCCGAAATCCGGCTGCGTTCCACCTCAAAATCGATGGGCTAAACGCAATGCCATTGCTCCAGAGGGAGGGGTGGCAGCCATCGTGCCGTCCCCGCCTGAGGCAAACCGAGTGGTCATGCCGAGCCTGAGTGGTTCCCACCTGACATCCCCGACCGCTCACGCCCCTTTCGGCCGGAAGACCGTGATCACCACCGGGTTGGTCTCCAACCGCGCCGCGCCGATCAGGTCCAGGCAGTAGGGCACCGCCGGGAACACCGCGTCCAGGCATTCACGGATGCTTTTGGGCTTGCCGGGCAGGTTGATGATGAGGGTCTGGCCGCGGATGCCGGCGGTCTGGCGCGAGAGGATGGCGGTGGCGACAAACTGCAGCGAGGTCGCGCGCATCAGTTCGCCGAAGCCGGGCATGAGCTTGGTGCAGACGGCCTCGGTCGCTTCGGGAGTCACATCGCGCGGTGCGGGCCCGGTGCCGCCGGTGGTGACTACGAGGTCGCAGCCTTCGCGGTCGCACAGCTCGATCAGCGCGGCTTCGATACCGGGCTGATCATCGGGGATGCAGCGGTAGACCTCGGTCCACAGTGAACTGAGGTAATCGGCAAACGTGGCGCGGATCGCCGGGCCGCCCAGGTCGGTGTATTCACCCCGGCTGGCGCGGTCGGAGATGGTCAGAATGCCCAGACGGGCGGGGCGTACGGTGGCAGGAGTGTCAGGCATGGTGGATGGTCGCGTCCGAACCGGGCGGGTGAAGGGTTGACATCCCGAGGCAGTGACGTTCGATCCCGCGTATCCACCCAGGGAGCCAGCCACCATGGCGCTTGAAGACGACATCCTGAAACTGCTCAAAGCTGAAGGGTACCGCGTGAACGAGGCCATCCGCGATGCGCTCGACGATTTCGTCGCCGCGATTGAGGACGAGATGGAAGCCTTGGAAGCCGGCCTCGATGACGAAGATGACGACGAGGAAGACGACGACGAGGAGTGATCCTCGTCGCCTCGCCTCGGCAATCTTCTGCAGGAATGGAACCGGGCCCGTGCGGCTCGGTTCATTCTTTGGCAGCCAGCACGCGCGCGATCGGCACCGGCCATACGTGCTGAGTGCCGAGGCCGATCGTGTTTGCCAAGCGCTCGCGATATTGCGACTCCAGACCCCGCCGCAGGGCCAGACGGGCATTGATATATTCGACCAGTGCCGCGCCTTCTTCCGGCAGCGGCAGCGGCCGGTTACCGTGCAGCAGGTGCCGCATCAGCCGTCCCGGCAGGCTTTCAGATTCGCTGGATTGCAGCCACCAGGCACGGGCGTAGTCGTCGGTGTCCGGCGTCAGCAGCAGGTCACCGGCCCACAGCCGCGCCCATTGCTGGGTGAGGAGCGGCGCTGTGCCGAGTTCACTGGCGGCGAGATAGGCCGCGAGCGCAGCGTCGGCATCGTCTTGCACGCGATACGCATGGCCAACGCGCAACAGACGTTCGCCGTGTTCGCCAGGAACATCGGCCAACAGGCCGAGCGCATCACTGGCACGTCCTCGCCCGATCAAGATGTCCGCGGCGGCGAAACGTAAGGAGCGCATGTTGGCCTCCAGACCGAGATACGCCGCCAAATCGGCGCCGGTCGTGGCCAAGGTGACGGCGCGGTCCGGGTCTTCGGCGGTCTGCTGCTGAGCACGGCTGGCGTAATCGGCAATCAGCGCATTGATGGTGTCTTCCGGTACGGAGGCCAACAAGCTCGATAATTCATGTGATTGGCGAATCGTGGCGAAATACGATTCCGCCTCGTTATGCCGACCCAACCGCAGGCTACAGCCCCACGCGCGAAATAAGGCGGCCATGGCGTGGTGAGCATGATCGCGATAGCGACGTGCAACGTCGAGGAAGGCCGCCAGAGCGCGCTCATCATCGCCCAGCGCTTCGTGACATAAGCCGATGCGGAAGCGAGCATCGCGGGCGCGCGGTGAATCGCCGTGATCGCGCAAGAACGTTTCATAAGCGACGATGGCGCGCGCGTAGCGCCTTTCTTGGCGCAGGCTGTCCGCCGGGGCCAGCGCGCTGACGTACAGCCCGGTGCGTTGGCGGTGCAAGCGGATTTTGGTGATCGCCACGGTGTCAATCGTGCGCGCCACATGCACCGCATCGGCATCCGCGCCTTCGATCGGCGCGAGATCAACGAAAACCAGCGATGGACCGTCATTCCAGCCCCCGACCACCGTGTCGTCGATGCGCTCCAGATGGATCGTGATCGTCTGGCCGACCACCGGGGAGGCGAACTGGCGACTCGCCACCACTTTATCGTCGCGCAGCAACGCCAAGGTCGCCAGTGACGCTGGTTGGCTTTCAAGAGCGGTATGGGTATGCAAGCGCAGCCGATAGCCCCGGCCGATGTCGCGGTCGCACACGAAAAGATTCAGATCGAGCGGATCCGCCGTGATGGTTGCCGTCACCGCCAAGCGCACCGGTCCGGCGACATTGCCCAAGGTCGCCCATTCCATGCCTGCCCCCAAGGGCGCGAAACTGCGCCATTCCAGGGGCTGCTGCCTGCTTTCCGACCACGCATCGACCCAGTCGGCGGCAGCCACGGTCATCGCGGGGATGGCATCCGTTTCCGCGGCGTGACGAGCGGCAATGCGCACGGCCAGTGCGGTGGTTCCTGCGGCGATGAATACCATCAGCCCGGCTGCCGCCGCCAGGGTGCGATTGCGCCAGGCGTGGCGCAGCGTGGTGCGCAGACCACCGGGTCTCCGGGTCAGGACGCGCTGCCCTTGGCGAAACCGGCGAAGGTCGCTGGCCATCGCTTCGGCATTGCGATAGCGATCACCGGGATGCTTGGCCATCGCCACCAGCACAATGGTCTCGAGATCATGCGACAAGCCGCGGCGCTGCTGACTGGGTGGAATCACCGGCGCATCCGTCACCACGCGCAACAAAGCGACCGGATTTTCGGCCTGAAAGGGTTGCTCACCGGTGAGCAGTTCGTAGCACACCACCCCCAAGCTGTAGACATCCGTGCGTTGGCCGACCTCCAGGCGCTCACCCGCGGCTTGTTCGGGACTCATGTAGGCGGGCGTGCCCACCACCACCCCGGTCGCGGTGACCGTGCTCTGGCCATCAAGCCGATGCGCTAAGCCGAAGTCGAGCAGCTTCACGCCGCCGTCTTCACTGAGCATGATATTCGCGGGCTTAATGTCGCGGTGCAGAATACCGGCGAGGTGGGCGGTGTGCAGGGCTTCCAAGGCCTGAATGGCGATCTCGGCGGTTTCCTGCTCACCCAGGGTGCCGAGACTCGCCAACACCTGTTGAACCGTCTGCCCAGCCAGCAAGGGCATCACCAGATAGGGCTGACCTTCGTATTCGCCCGCGTCGAGCACGCGCACGATGCCCGGATGACGCAAGCTCTGCAGATAGCCGGCTTCGCGTGCAAAGCGCAGACGCTCTTCACGACTACCAAAAATGCGTAGCAATTTGAGCGCGACCTCGGTGCCCATGGCCACTTCGCACGACACCACCACGCGCGCGCGGTAGACCGTGCCCATGCCGCCGCGCGCAATCACCGCCAAAACGCGATAGGGCCCAATCTGCTTCGGCTCATGCGGCACCGTGACCGCATGCAGGAAATCGGTCTCGCTGTCGCGACGGCCGCCGGCGGGAATGGAGGCCGAGCTCATGGAGGGTGATCATTGCCACCGTCCAGGAGTCCGGAAGTCACTTCATTGCCCCGGTCCGGAAGTCCGGGAGTCCGGAAGTCTCGTGGAAGAAGGTGATGGGGGCACTGAGACGACGTGTGTAGACGGTGGCGTTTTCCAGTCTATCCCCGCCGCAAACGAGACTTCCGGACTTCCGGACTTCCGGACCGGGGCAATGCCTACGATTTCTTCAGCCGCTCCAACCACGTCGTCTTGTCGCCGGGCTCACGGGCGATGATGTCGGCCTCGAAGCGCTTGATCAGGTCGCGGACGATGGGGTCGGTGAGGGCTTGTTCATAGCGCCGGACGCGTTCGTCAGGAGACGGAGGCGCTACGGGTACGGACGTCGGTGCCGGGGGCGGTCGTGCAACGGCTGGGGCCACCGCTGGGGCGGTCACGGGTGCAGGCGTAACCGGCGGAGACACCGGCGCAGCCGGTACGGGTTCCGGCCGGGGACGCAGGGGTTCAGGAGCGGGTCGGGCCGACGGCGGCGCGCTGGGATCGCGCGCTGGCGTCGGCCTCACCGAGGGCGCGCGGCCGCCCCTCCCACGGCGGCGGTGGCGCCTTCGAGGCGCTCGAGGCGACGGAGCAAGCCGTCGAAATCCTGCACTGGGCCCAGATGCCCCAGGCGCACGCACACCAGTTCAACTTGCAGGCGCGGATCGACGCCCTGCTTGATCGCCTGCTGGGCGTGGGTCAGCACCTGGGCCATGCGCAGGAGTTTCTCGGGCGCGAGGTCTTTGGCTTGGGCTTCGGCCTTGGCCGAGGACCCGCCCAGACGCTGCACCGCTGGTGATCCCGCGCCGCAGGCTTGGATCAATAACAGCAGCCGCACGTGATCGACCAGCTGCTCTAAAAACGTGCCGGCCGAGACGCCATCGGCGACGATGCGATCAACCGCGGCGATCGCATCACCGGGTTTGCCCGCTAAAATAGAATCGACGACGGCATGCAGGTCATCGCCGCGCGCGGCACCCAGCAGCAGATTGAGGTCCTCTTCCTGGACCTCCCCGTCTGAGACCGCGATCAATTGATCAAGCAGGGTCTGCGCATCGCGCATGCCGCCGCCAGCCGCGCGCGCTATGCGCGCGAGGATCGCATCGGACAGGATGGCATTTTCGCTTTCGGCGACTTCGCGCAAACGCTTGACGATGGCGTCGAGTTCAATGGCGCGGAAATCGAAGCGCTGGCAGCGCGACACCACCGTCGGCAGCACTTTGTCGACTTCGGTGGTGGCGAAGATGAAGCGAACGTGCGCGGGCGGTTCCTCGAGCAGTTTGAGCAGCGCATTCCACGCCGATGCCGACAGCATGTGCACTTCGTCGAGGATGTAGACCTTGCTGCGCGCCATCGACGGCGCGAAGACGGCGCCGTCGGACAGCTCACGAATGTTGTCGACACTGTTGTAGCGGGCGGCGTCGATCTCAGCGACATCCGGATGGGTGCCATCCGTAATCATGCGGCAATGCGCACACTCGCCGCAGGGGGTCGGCGTCGGGCCGGTCTCGCAGCACAGGGCCTTGGCCAAGATGCGCGCGGTCGAGGTCTTGCCGACGCCACGCGGCCCGGTGAACAGGTAGGCATGCGCCACCCGTCCGGACACCAGGGCATTGGCCAAGGTCTTGGCGATGACGCCCTGACCAGCGACCTCGGCAAAGGTTTGCGGACGGTACTTGCGAGCGAGGACGAGGTAGTCCATGGGGTGGACACTGTAGGGTCGATGGGCGGAGGGCAAATGCAGCGTCGCGGAGCGACAGTCCTGCGTCCGGCGTCCTGCGTCCTGCGTCCGGCGTCCGGCGTCCGGCGTCCGTAGCCTCGCCTACTGCGAAATCTGTCGGCAAGGCGGGCGCGTGAGGCCTACAAAACAGGAGATAACGTGATTCTACGAGACGCCGGACCAGGACGGGCGCGAAGCGATCTACTTCTTCCAAACCAGCGTAAATCCCGCCTCATTCGCCTCCGCGCTCACGTCCGTGAGGCGGGTCAGCCATTCCAGCACATTGCTCAGCGGGAGGTCCTGGGCGGCGAGGGTCACCGGCAGAGTCG
>CAYQAQ010000138.1:0-7464 GCA_964415495.1 uncultured candidatus Brocadiaceae bacterium
AGGTGCCGTGCACGATGTTGAACACCAGAGTGCCGGGACGCAGCCGCGCCACATCGAGCGTGCCCTCCAGGTCCACCAATGTGGCATCGAAACCACCACGCAGCAGCGCGGCCTGCACGGCCGCACCGGAGCGTCGACTCACTGGCGCTTCGCGACCCGGACCGCCACAGACCACGTCGATCATCATGACGAGACTCCCAAGTCGCGCGGATGCACGCGCACCGCCGGATCAATATCCCAGGTTTCGACTTCCAATTCCAGCACGACGCCGCGTTCACGCCACGCCGCGTCACGAATATGCTGGATCAAGGCGGTGACGTCAGCAGCGCTGGCCTCGCCTTCATTGACGATGAAGTTGGCATGCACCGGACTCACCACCGCAGCACCACGGCGGGTGCCCTTGAGACCGAGTTCATCGATCAGCCGTCCAGCCGGTTGTTCGCGACTGGGATTTTTAAATACGCAGCCGGCGCTGCGTGCTGCCAAAGGCTGCGATGCGGCTTTCGCCTGTTTCAGACGCCGCGCGGTGGCGAGCAGGCGCTCGGGGTCGTCACCGGCGAGCAGCATTTCGCAACCGAGGAACACGGTTCCCGGCGGCAGTCCACAATCGCGGTAGCGTGCCGGTAACGCAGCGCGCTCCAGCCAGCGCGGTACGCTTTCACCTGGCAGCACCACTTCGACGCGGTCGACCCAATCGAGCATCCAGCAGGTCGCGGTGCCGGCATTCATGCGGAGCGCTCCGCCCACCGTCGCTGGGACACCAGCCAGACCTTCCGGCCCGACCAGCCCGGCTGCCGTGGTGGCGCCAATCAGTTTGGCCAGATCCAAACCGGCACCAGCACGCACGCGCGCGCGGCCACCAACCAGCGGACCGCACTCAAAACCGGAAAACGCCGTGCCGAGCGTGGCGACGATTTCCTGCGGACCGGCATCACCGATGAGCAGGTTGGCGCCTTTGCCGAGCCAGCGCAGCGGCTGCTCCAGCATTTCCGGCAGATCGCGACGATCTTCGACCCTCACCACCGTCGCCGGTCCACCCATGCGCATAGTGCAGCAGCGCGCGAGCGCCACCTCCCGCACCGGATTGCGCGCACGCAGATCAGCACTGAGACGATCGGTGATCACCACGAAGTCTCTCCCCGGCTCGCCATCAGCACCGGGCCACTCGATTCGCCGCCCGGAGCCGCGAGCGCGCGCAACAACGCGGGAGCCATGCGACCGATATCGCCAGCACCGAGAATCAGGCAGGTGTCGCCGGGCCGCGCGTGCTCGACCATGATGGCAATACCGGCACTGGCTTCCGTCACTGGCACCACCGGCGCAACTTCACCAGCTAAGCGGCGGCGCTCGGCGATAGCCGTGGCAAGCGCATCGGCCGAAACACCGGCAATCGGCACTTCACTCGCGGCATAAATCGGTGCGACGACCACGGAGGCCGCTTGATCGAAAGCCGTGGCGAAGTCAGCGAAACAATCGACCGTACGTGAATAGCGATGCGGTTGAAACAGCACATGCACGCGACCGCCACCTAAACGGGCGGCAGCGATGGTGGCACGGATCTCGGTCGGGTGGTGGCCGTAATCTTCGACCACGCGCACGCCACCGGGAGCACCATGCACGGTGAAACGCCGCCCGACGCGTTCGCAGGTGCCGAGCGTGGTGGGATCAACCTGCGGTGCCAACCAGCGCGCGGCAGCGAATGCCATGAGCGCATTGAGCGCCATGTGCACACCCGGCAGCGGCACGAGTAACTCGCCGCAATCCTGATCGCCATGACGTACCCGCAACGCGCTTGACTCGGCGTGCATGGTCAGGTTTTCGGCGTGAACTTCGCCGGTATCGAGCCCGCAGTGCAACACGCGGCAGCGCAGGCCATCGCCCAGACCCGCCGCCGGACCCGACACGGGCAGGATCGCCAAGCCATGCACAGGGATGCGCTGCAACCAGGTGCGGAACGCATCAAGCAAGGCTTCGAAAGAACCGTATTGGCGCAGATGTTCGTGATCAAGGTTGGTGACAATAGCGATCTCGGGTTCGACCTCGGCGAACGAGCCATCGCTTTCATCGGTCTCGGCAACGAAGCAGTCGCCGCGCCCAACGCGCGCGCCGCCTTCACCCAATGACGCAACCCCACCGCCGACCATCACCACCGGATCGAGTCCGGCTTCGACCAGCAGATGACCAAGCATCCACGTCGTGCTGCTCTTGCCGTGACTGCCCGCAACGGCGATGGTGCGCGTGCCCTGCATCAACAGCACCAAGCATTGCGCCCGAGTCAGCACCGGAATGCCGCGACGACGCGCGGCCGCAATTTCGACGTGATCAGGACCGATAGCCGCCGTGTGCACCAGCAGATCGACGCCGTCGAGATGCGACGGGCTGTGTTCGCCCGCCACCGTGATGCCCTGCGTGCGCCAACGATTGACGCTGGCGGAGACCTGCGCATCGCACCCGCTCACCTCGGCTCCAGCCGCGCGCAACAGCGGCACCAACGCACCGACGCCGGCACCGCCGATACCCATCAGGTGGACGTGACGACCATGAAATGGTGTGGTATTCATCGTGAGGTTCCCAGCAAACGACGCTGAAAAGCCCGCCGCGCCTGCGAGCGCGCCATCTGCCCGCGATCGGTCCGGCGCACCGCGCAGCGGCGCACCAGCGTCGCGACATCTTCCGCTGCATGCGGTCGCGCCAAACGTTGTGCGTTCAGTCCGAGCGTCGCCACTTGCTCACGCTGCGTCGCCAACGCAGCGACGACCGCGGCCAGAGCCGCACCGGTGGTGGTGCCCTGCGGCAGGACCACGGCACCGCCCACACGCGCCATGGCGCGCGCGTTCGCAGTCTGGTGATCTTCTGCCGCCCATGGCAAGGGCACGTACAGCGCGCCGATGCCGGCTACGGCTAATTCCGCCACCGTCGTCGCGCCCGAGCGCGACACAGCGAGGTCGATGCGTTGATAAAGCGCCGGCATCTCCGCCACGAAGCCATGCACCTCCACCGTCGCTGTGCCGGCGCTGCTGGCGTCATCACCAGCCGTCACCACCTGCACCCCGGCCGCCGTCCAGGCGGCTTGGCAGCGCGCAGCGTCCTCGCCACCTGCGAGATGGATGACATGGACGTCGCGACGCTGCGCGAGATCCGACGCTGCCGCCAGCATCAGATCATTGAGCGATTTGGCCGCCAAGCTGCCGCCCATGATCAATACGCGTAAGCGGGGGGCACCACCGCGCGGGGCCACCGCGATGGCGCGCACCGGATTGCCGAGTTCATGGATGCGACGCCGCGGCAACGCGCGCGCTGCTTCGGGAAATTGTGTCACTACGGCCTGCGCGCCGCGCGCTAGCAGCCGATTCGTGCGGCCGGCAAGGGCATTCTGCTCCATGATCACCAAGGGACGCCGCAGCACCGGTGCCAGCAAACCGGGTACCAGCGCCGCATAGCCGCCGAGCGCCACCACCACGCGCGGTGGACGCAGCAGCATCTCACGCCAACACAACCACATCGTGCGCAGCGCATGCAACACCCAGCGTGGATCGCGTACGCGCGGGCGATGCAGCCCTAAGGGCAGCAAGGGAATCCCCGCTGCCGGTACGAGTTTGGCTTCGATGCGCTGCGGATCGCCGATCCAGCGCACGTGCGATTCACCGCCCAGACGCAGGCGTTCCGCCACCGCCAAGCCCGGCAACACGTGCCCGCCGGTACCGCCACCGCAGAAGAGGACACCTTTAGCTTTCATGGCTGGTCCTGAGTTCTAGGTCTGGCGTGTTATCGTTCGTCCTGCGTCCTGCGTCATGCGTGTTATTGTTCGTCCTGCGTCCTGGGTCCTGCGTCCTGCGTCGCTCGATGCCATCAGACGAGAAAAGCGCCGAAGATACTCCAAGAGGCAGAAGGCCACTATAACAGCGCTCCCTGCGCTGACTCACGACGCAGGACGCAGGACGCAGGACGCAGGACGATGCCAACATTATCATTTCTTCAACTCCGCCGTTTCCCAACGCCATGCGGTGCTGCTGACGACATGGGCGCCAATACGACCACCGGTCGTGCGCCGCTGTGAGCGCGCGGCCGAGCGCGCCACGGCATCGACGATGCCGACCAGCACCAGACACACGACCAGGCTCGATCCGCCGTAGCTGATGAACGGCAGCGTCAGACCCTTGGTTGGCACCGCGCCGACCACGACCAGCATGTTCCAGAACGCCTGCACGCCGATGACCATCGTGGCCCCAATAGCGAGCAGGCGCTGATGACGATCGCGCGCCTGTTGGGCGATCGCCAGACCGACGATGATCAGGAGCAGGAACGCGGTCGCGACGCCGAAAGCGCCGACGAAGCCCAGCTCTTCGCAGATTACC
This sequence comes from uncultured candidatus Brocadiaceae bacterium, assembly GCA_964415495.1. Taxonomy (GTDB): domain Bacteria; phylum Planctomycetota; class UBA11346; order UBA11346; family UBA11346; genus CAYQAQ01. The sequence goes on from CAYQAQ010000138.1 coordinate 4,356, forward strand.
GCGAAGATGAAATCGGTGTGTTTCTCCGGCAGAAAAGCCATCTTGGCACTGCTCTGGCCGAGGCCGACACCCATCATGCCGCCGCTGCCGATGGCTATGTAGCTCTGGCGCAGGTGATACGCCGCTGGTCCTTCGCTGTTCCACGGATCGAGGAAGGCAAGCATTCGGTCGCGACGATACGCGACTTGGTACACCGCGGTGTAGAGCACCGCTGGCAGACACCCGGCACCCAAGCCGACGTAATAATCCCAGCGCGCGCCACCGAAGAAGAACATCGCGCCAAGCACTGCTGCCAGCACGACCACCGAACCGAGATCCTTGGTCAGGTAGATCAATCCGGCGAAGACGGCAAAGGCCAGCAAGGGAATGAAAATGCCATGCCAGAACACCCGCACGCGTTCGGCAACTCGGGTCAGATGCCACGCGGCGACGATGACCAAGGCCAGCTTGGCCAATTCCGCTGGCTGCACATTGATCGGTCCGAAGTCGATCCAACGTTTCGCACCGTTGACCTCGCGACCGACGATGTGCACCGCGATCAAGGTGACCAGGCTCACCCCCGCGACCAAGCCAACCACCCACACTTTGCGCAACCGCTCGGAACCAAACCACGAGACACAGCCCGCCGCGATCAGGCCGACGACCAGCGCCAGCGCCTGCTTGGCGAGGAAGGAGTAGTTCAGCGATTCGCGCACGCCGCCGCCCATACCGGCAGTGGTCGAGGCGACCATGACCATCCCCATCCCGCATAGCAGGATGGCGAGGAACCAGAATGCAAAGCGCAGCCAACAGATGATCATCGGAGTTTCAGAGTGGTGAGGGCGAGGAGGGCAGCGAGGGCAGCGACGATCCAGAACCGCATCACGATCTTGGATTCCGGCCAGCCCTTGAATTGAAAGTGGTGATGGATGGGCGCGCACAGGAAGACGCGCCGTCCCCCTCCCGGCAAATGCTTGGTCGCCTTGAATACCACGGTTTGAATCATCACCGACGCCGCCTCGGCGACGAAAATGACACCGACCAAGACGATGAGGAATTCCTGCTTGGTGTTGAGTGCCGCTAGGCCGAGCACGCCGCCGAGGGCCTGGCTCCCGGTGTCGCCCATGAACACTTCCGCGGGTGCGCAGTTGAACCACAGGAAGCCCAGACACGCACCCGCCACGGCGGCCATGAACACCGCGACCTCTTCACCGTCGGAGACATAGAGGACTTTGAGATAGTCCGCGGTATCGACGCGGCTGACCAGATAGGCGATGATCACAAACGCGATCGCGGCGATGAACATGGTGCCGCCCGCAAGGCCATCCAGGCCATCGGTGAAGTTCACACCGTTAGCGCACGCCGTCGTCACAAAAATCGTCCACAGGATGGCGAACAGGCCGAGATTCAGGGCATATTCTACCGGAACGAAGGGGAAAGACAGTTGATTGAGTCCCAGACGGACGGTGTACGCGCGTTCACCGCCTTCAGGACCGAGCAGCTTGATGTACTCCGGCGGGGCACCGGCCGGATGATTGCCGGGCAGCAAGTTCGCGGCGTCATGCACGCCGATGGCCCACAGCCCCACGCCGCACACCGCTGCTGCGGTCAGTTGGATACCCAGCTTGACCACGCTCGGCGTGCCTTTGGCATCCTTGAAAATCTTGGTGCGATCATCGAGGTAGCCGACCAAGGCGAAGGACAACAGCCCGAACAGCAGCAGCCACGGCCGATAGGACATCGGATCGCACCACAAGATCGCGCTGATCGCAATCGCGGCGACGATGCCGAGGCCACCCATGGTCGGCGTGCCTTTTTTCTGTTCGCGCATGGCATCGACGACTTCCGATTCGCGCTTCGAGCCGCGCTCACCGAATTTCTTGCGTCGCAGCCAACGGATTAACGCCGGCATGATCACCATCATGATGATGAACGCGGTCATCGCCGCGAGGATGACCCGCGCCGACACGAATCCGAACAGGCGCAAGGGCCCGAAGAAATCCTCGAGGTGACGCAGCAGGGTCAGCATGTGGTCTCCGCCAACGCACTGACCAGGGCATCGAGACCCGCGGAACGGCTCGCCTTCACCAGCACGGTGGTTGGCCCTGCCGCCAAGTGCGTCCGCACCGTCGCCACCGCGGAAGTGAGGTCGTCGTGGTGTTCGTGGTTGTTGCCACCGGCAGCGCGATACGCACCGCCGATGGTACGGGCGCCAGAGCCCACGGTGACGACCGGCAGACTATGACGCGCAGCCGCGGCGCCGACTTGACGATGCCCCGCCTCTGCCAGTCCACCGAGTTCACCCATGTGGCCGAGCACCGCTAAGCGCAGGCCCGGCGTGGCGGCCAACACGGCCAAGGCCGCAACCATGCTCGCGGGGTTGGCGTTGTAGGCATCGTCGATGATCACATGATCACCGATCTGACGCCGGTGCAGACGACCGGCGACCGGACGCATCCTCGACAATCCGGTAGCGACGGCCTCAGCGGGTACGCCCGCAGCCCGTGCCGCATGCCAAGCCACAGCAGCATTGACCAAGTTGTGTTCGCCGAGCAGGGCGATGGCAATGGAGCGACCGTCTACAGTGAGCTCAACGCCTTGGTCGCTGACGCTGCCGCTGACGCCCTGGCCGATGTCGAGTTCGATAAGCGTGCGGCCTTCAGCGCTGAGACGCAGGTCGAGCAAGCAGGATTCGTGGCTTTCACCAAAAGCGATGCACGTCTCGCGCAGACCAAAGCCGCCCAGCACGGCGGTCGCACCGGCCGGTAAGGCCGCGAAGACCTCGCCACTGGCACGTGCGACGCCGACGATGGAACCGAATCCTTCCAGATGATCGCTGCCGACCGAGGTCACCACCGCCACATGCGGCTGCACCACCGCAGCCAATTGCGCATTTTCTCCCGGATGATTGGCACCGAGTTCAATCACCGCGTAACGGATATCTGGCGGCGTGTTGAGCACGGTGATCGGCAGACCGAGATGATTATTGAGATTGCCCGAGGTCGCATGCGTCGCGCCATCGGCAGAGCAGGCGCGCGCGATCAATTCTTTGACCGTCGTCTTGCCATTCGATCCCGCCACGGCGATCCAGGTCACGCCGTGAATGCGGCGGCGGTATTCGGCCGCCAAC
>CAYQAQ010000139.1:0-7461 GCA_964415495.1 uncultured candidatus Brocadiaceae bacterium
CTTTCCTCCCCGGTCCCGGCTCTAGCATGCGCCCCACCGCCGGCCCCACTGCGGCTGGACCAATGAACGCTAAGCCATCCTACGCAACCCGGCCTTTGCCGAGCGACCTTTCGGCCGCAGACATCTTCGTCAATTTGGCCGGTGATTACGGCTATCTGGGCGACGGCTATTATCAAAGCATGCAGGCTGAACACGAAGGTCGTGTCGCCTTGCCCAGTCCGGCCGAGGCCCTCGATGCCTACGTCGTGCCCTTGGCGCTGACGAAGGCCAAGGCCGCCGGCATCGCGATTCCTGATTGGGAAATTGCCAACGACGACACCGTCAGCTTCGATCCGCCGCTGATCGCGTATCCGGTCAATCCCTTCCAGTCGCAAGGCATCGTCGCCAACGATCTGGCGGCGACCGAAGAGACCATCAGGTCGCTGACCATGGGTGGCAAATACGCCTTGGTCTTGCAGGACATCCCCAAGGACAGTCGCGTCGACACCATGCGCGTGATCCTGGGCAAATGCCTGAAGCCGGAGTACGCCGAGCTCGCCGCCCGCGTGTGGGAAATCTTCCGCGTCCCCTTGGCGCGCGTCAAAGTCATCGTCACCGAAACGACCTACCTGTTCAGCGCCATCGAGCCGCTGTCGCGCGAAGAACTGACGCAGAATGAAAAGGCGATCGTGAAGGAGGCAGGGTTATGGAGATCGTGAGCGAAGGTCGTCCTGCGTCCTGCCTCCTTTTTGCGGAATCAGTTGCCACGCACTGAGGACCTGCAGGCATGAGGCCCGATCCCAAGACAGCGCCCAGCGTTAATGACGCAGGACGCAGGACGCAGGACGCAGGACCCACACGCCGCAGGACGCAGGACGCGCACTAATGGCCCGACTCGCCATCTTTACCGAACGCTACACCATCCGCCGTTCCAACGAATTGGCCGCGTTGACCAACTTCCGCATGGCCGCAGCGAAGCTCGGGCATGACTGTGATTTCCTCTTCCGCAGCGAGATCGCCAATATTCCGCGTTACCAAGGCCTGCTGCTGCGGGCGGTGACGGACCCGCTCAATTCGACCTTCGTCGCTGCGCGTTTGGCCGAAGTGCACGGCTTGCGCGTCATCGATGAACCGCATTCGATCCTGGTCTGCTGTGACAAGGTCAACATGTACCAGCATCTGATGCGCGCTGACGTGCCGATGCCGGATACCTGCTTTTTGACTGACGAAGAAGTCACGGTCGAACAAGCACACGAATTGTTCGAGCGTTACGGCACGCCCCTGGTGTTGAAAGCACCGAACTCGTCGTTCAGCGCCTACGTCGAAAAAGTGCATGACGTCGCCAGCTTTGTCAAAGTCGGCAAGCGCTTTCTGCGCCGCGCTGATCGCATCGTCATCCAGCAATACCTGCCGTCGTCCTATGACTGGCGCGTGACCATTCTCGACGGCAAGGTGCTGTTCGTGGTCAAGTACGTGATGGCCGCCGGTGCGTGGCGCATTCACGAAAAGGACGATGAGGGCAAGCCGAACATCTGCACGGTGCAAGCCGTGGCCAAATCGGAAATCGACCCCGAGCTCATTCGCGTCGCCTGTGCGGCGGGTGCCGCTATTGGTCGCAGCCTGTATGGCGTCGACGTCAAACAGCTCGATGACGGCTATGTGGTGATCGAAGTGAATGACAATCCCAACATCGACGCGGGTCTCGAAGACCAAGGCAATCCAGAAGTCTACCGCAGCGTCATCCGTCATCTTGCCCGCGAACCGTGGGAAGGGTGGATATGAAGCGGTTTCGGGTTTCGGGTTTCGGGTTTCGGGTCGGGTGATCCGTGGGGGCGGACGGTATCCGCATTCGTCGTGCCCGCCCTGCTGATGCCGTAGCCTTGGCGGCACTCGATCAACGCAGTTTTCCCGTCGCTGATTGCTTTTCGTTGCGGGTGTGGCGGCACTTGTTGGGTCCGGCGGCGCGGCAGCGTTCGGCGGTGACGGTGTTGGCGGCGCGCGACAGGGTGGTGATTGGTTCGGCGAATGCCTTGCTGCGCCGCGGCAGTCGCATTCTGCGTTTGTACACCCTGGCGGTTGATCCCACGGCGCGTGGCCTTGGTCTGGCGGGGCAGCTGGTCGCTGCCCTGCTCACAGAGTGTCCGCGCCGTTGCACGGTGTTTAGTTTGGAAGTGCGCGCCGATAATCCGGCGCGTGCGCTCTATGACCGCTGGGGTTTGCGCGTGGTCGCTGATCTGCCGGCGTATTATCGCGACGGCGCGGCGGGGGTGCGTATGCGCGCGGACCGCGCCGCAGTAGCACGCATTCTGGCTCAGGATGCACGGACGCGCTGACGATACGCCCGCGGTGTAATGCCGGTGTGACGGCGAAAGACGCGGGCGAAATAGCTGGGATCATCGAAGCCGACGGCGAGGGCGACACTGGTGATGTCGTGATCGTCGGCTTCCAACGCCGTGCGCGCGGCCTCGATGCGCAGCCGGGCGAGATAATCGTGCACCGTCATGCCGGTCGCCGCCTTGAAGCGTTCGCCGAACCAGTTGGCGGTCAATCCGACCATCTCAGCCAATTCCGTGACCGTGAGCGGATGACGAAACTCGCGATGCAAAATGGCCAGCGCCTCGGCGATCGGATTATCGTCGCCGCGTTGTTCATGGGCGGGCAGCCCACCATACGCCGCCCAGGCGCGGCTGATCACCACCAGCATGTCGGTGAGCGCTGCGCGAGCGAGCAGCAGATGACCCGCCTGCGGCGACGTCGACCGCAATTCAGCGATCAGGCGATCACAGCAGCCCTCGACGCGACGCGCATCGGCAGGCACGAGCGAGAGCTTGTGCGGAGCGCGATGGCGCCCGGGTTCCAGGTACGAGCGTAAGCCGGGCAGCGCGAGCAGGCGTTGCCAATCGGCATCCGAAAACACCGTGGGCAGAAAGAGCATATTGACGATGCCGAATGCGGTGCCGCCGCCATAGCTGTGGCGATCCTCCGGCCGCATAAGAAAGCAGTCGCCCGGCAGCATCGGATAGGCGTGGCCCTCGATGATGTTGGTGCTACCGCCATGGCGAACGTAGACGAGTTCGTAAAACTCGTGGCAGTGTTCATTGTAATTGCCCGGTCCAGCAGGGACTACGGCGACCGGGAAGGCGGGGTCGCCGTAGTCGGCGAAAATCAAACGGGTGACCGGGGGCATGGTCATCAGGATAGGGCGTGGCCGGGTCGATGCGACCCGGAATCCGTCCGGATTCTACCGTTGCTGGTGCGAGCGGCCGTAATTTTGCGCGCATATAATGACAAACGACCACCCGGAGATCCTCCATGTCCGCCACCACCCTTTCCCCCTCCGCTCCAGCCTTGGTCCAGACCAGCCAACACGATGTCGATGGCATCGTGCGCGGTCTCGAAGACGAAGGCTATGCCCTGATGCCGGGTGTGCTGACGCGCGCACAATGTGCCGAGATGCGCGCCCGCATCGATGCCCTCGATTTTCCTGAGTACGACGGCAAAGGCGATGGGAAGGGCATTGACCATCATAAGGTGGTCTTCAATCGCGATCCCTACTGGCTGCAATTCATCGACCAGGCTGGTATCATCGACGCGGTTGAACGTCTGCAGGGCGGCGATTGCCACATCATTGGCATGAGCGCCTGGCGCACGCCGCCGGGGGCCGGGAATTGGGGTATGCACATCGACCAGATATTCGTGCCGATGGACGAAGTGCTGCTGATCAGCGGACGGGTCAAACTGCCAGTGTTCTTGGAGACGCTGCATTTCTATCTTAACGACATGGACCTTGATCTCTGCCCGACGTGGGTGGTGCCGGGCACGCACAAATCCGGTCGTGGCCCGAGCAAAGACGCGCTCACCAGCGTCCATGCTGGCACCGTCGGCGGTGATGAGCGCACGTGGCGCGATCGCGAAGCAGTGCCCGTGCTCTGCAACGAAGGCGACGCCATGCTCTTCCGCAGCGAAGTGTGGCACAGCGGCTCAACGAACCTCACCACGGACCGTACCCGCTACTTGCTGCAAGTGCATTACGGACGTCGCGGCATGGCGCAGCGCTTCCCGCCTTATCTGGAATTCCAATATAACCCCGCCGTCGTTGCCGCCTGCACGCCGCGTCAACGCCGCATGATCGGTGGTCACAAGATTGGGGCGTATGGGTGATTCATTGCCACGGTCCGGACGTCCGGGAGTCCGGACGTCCGGATGCCTTGAGTGACCTGAGGCTATCTGTCGAGACAGCCTGCCGTGTGGAGTGCCGCAGGTCGCTGTATACGTTTTTGCCATCAACCCCGCTGGACATCCGGACGTCCGGACTTTTCCATGATTGATCTTTCTGGCCGCCACGTCCTCATTTTCGGCGGCTCGCGTGGCATTGGCGCCGCGACGGGGCGCGGCTGATCGCCCAGGCTGGCGGCGATCGGTCGATCAGTTATCGCAGCGGCAGCGACGCGGCAGATCGGGTGTGCGCGGACGTACGTGCACAGGGTCGCCGCGCAGCCGCGTTTGCCGGCGATCTTGCTCACGATGAGGTCGCCAAGCAGGTCGTCGCCCAGGCAGTCGCGGCCCACGGTGATCTGCATGGCATCGTGGTTTCGGCCGGCATTTTCGAGCTTGCGCCGATCGATGAGATGACGCCAGCGTTTTGGGACCGCGGACTCGGCTGGTTTCATCACCGGCACCACGGTCACCGTGGACGGTGGGGCGGATATGCGTGGTTAGATCACAGCCTGCGGACGTCGCCTCGTCCACCACATGCCCAACACCGACACATACGCAATAATCGGCAGCTGCATCAGCACCGCCGGCAAAATCACACCGGCATTGCCGTGGTAGAACCGGTCGGCGAACGCCACGGCTAAGCCGTTGTTCATCCACAGACAACAAAAGCCGAAGGCCACGCCCTCGGGACCGCGCCACCAGTGCGCGAGCGCCATGCCGGTCAACAGCGCGACCGTCAGCGCCAGCGTGCATACACCGAGCGGCACCAGCAGGCCATGCGCGGGCAGATCTTGCCAGGCAGCGCGATTGGAACTGATCGAGACGAAGATGAGTAAGCACGATGACAGCACGGCGCCATAGCCCCAACGCCCGTAGTGACGCTGCACCGTGCGCGGAAAAAAGCGGCGCACGAGTTGGGCGATGGTCAGCGGGGTGCCGAGCACGATGGCAATGTACAGCGCCCGTTCGACCAGCACGGCGAGCTCGATCTGGGTGTCGGGATCCAGCACCAACACCAAGGCCGGAATCGATAACGGCGCGAGCAATGACGTCAGCAGCGTAAACACCAACGCGAAGCCGACATGGCCGCGATAGAGATCGGTGATCGCTGCCGCCGATAGTCCCGCCGGCATGGCCATGACGATGGCCGTGCCCATGGCCCACTCCGGTGCGATCAGCCGTCCGATGCCCCAGCCGACGCCACCGAGCAACACCAGCTTGACCACGCTGAGCAAGCCCAGGGCCGGCAGCTTGCGCAGATGGATCTGCTCGACGATCTGTCCGAGCGGCACCTTGAGCGCGGTGAAAAACAGAATGCCGCCGAGAAACACCGGAATCAGCGGTCGCAGTTGGCCCCAATCGCCCGGCAGCCACAAGCCCAACGCCATCATCACCAGGGCGGTGACCCAGAAGAAGCGCGACAACAGCTCGGCAACGATGGTGCGCACGTGCGCCGCATGCTGAGGCTGCGCTCACAAAGTCAATAACTGGTAAGGCCAGTCGTGGCGATCGGCGCCGACCCTGCGCCAGAAACCGAAGTCGAGCCCTAGAATTCGGTTTGCGACCGCAGCGCCGGTTGTCCAGAGTGGGCCCGCTATGTGTTACGCCTTTACCCTCATCGAACTCATGCTGGTCGTTTCCGTGATCGCGACGTTGTTCTCAATGGTCATGCCCGCCGTGAGTGGTGCGCGCAGCATGGCGCAGCGCACGATGTGCATGAGCAATCTGCGCCAGGTCGGCATCGCCACCCTGGCCTACGCCGGTGATTACGAAGATCGTCTGCCCTCCGCGCGCAATGATTCGGTGACGTCCGCAGCGCAGAGCCCGGCGTGGTTCTATCGTTTGCCGCCGTATTTCGAGCGCAGCGATGTGGGCACCGAGCGCACCGTGTTCCATTGTCCGGTGTGGCGCTATCAACCCAGCGGCCGCTTTGCCCAGGCCATCCCCAAGAGTCTGAAATGGAATGACCGCCTGGCCTCAGGGTTGGGCCAACCCCATTACCGCCTGGGCACCTGGACCAACGAGCACGAGGTCCTGCTCCTCGCCGACGGCACCGCCGGCGAAACCGGTATGGGCCAATGGGGCCACTTGGTACCCACCGGCGTAGACCGCAGCCGCCATCGCGGTCGGGTCAATCAGCTCGCCTGTGACGGCCACTCGGTATCGATCCACATGCTCACCGGTCCGATGGTGGAGGCCGATGTGCGGTTACGGTGGTGCGGGCAGCGGTAATACGGCGGCCCGCGACGAGCGCTCAGGTGCCCGCCCAGCCGTCGGCGCGCGCCACGCTTTGAACGCCAGCGTGCGCGCGAACGGTGGCACCGCGATGGTCGCGGTGGTGCCTTCGGCGATGACCTGGTGTTCGGCAATGACGGTGCCGCGTTCGCTGTCCCAGAAGGCGATGGTCCAAGGTCCGGGTGAGCCGGTGTCGAGCTGCAAGGCTGCGGTCGACCACACGCGACCCTCGCCGCCCTGCAGGCCCCACAGGGGATCGAGGATGAAACCCAGCCAGCGATCGTCATTGCGCCAAGCGCGACACCAGGCTTGGCCGTGTTCACCGCTCATTCGCGGCCTGACCACGCGGGCGTCTGGCCCGCGCAGATCTTCGCCAGCACTGAAACGCGACAGCGCGTGATAGACGCCGTAGTGCTCACCCTGATCGATCCATTCAAACCACCACAGCAGTGGCGATGCCGCATGACCGGTGACGAAACCGACCCAGGGTCCGACATGATGTTCCGCCGCCAAGCGCGCGGGCGGAGCGCCGAAGGCACTGCCGCCGAATTCGGTGACCCACACCGGTTTGTTGAATCCGCCCAGTCCGACATCGCCGCGTCCGGCGTCGCGCACGCTTTGGGCCAGGACATCGGCCAGTTGCCCACTGCCGCCGTGATAGGCGTCGATGGTAATGTAGCCGATATGCGGCTGTGCGCAGATCTCGCGATCAGCATTGCGCCAATCCCCGCACCAGTGCGAGGTGACGCACCGACCATAGGGATCCATGCTGGCCAAGCGTTCGGACGCGCGCGCATGCCAGTCGACTTTGAGCGCATTCGGCGCATGGACGAGATCGACTTCGGCCCACAGCTTCCACCCGAGCAGCGCCGGGCTGTCGGCGTAGCGCGCCGTGATGTAGCGGAACAGCTGCGATTGCGCGGTAAACGCGCGCTCATCCGTGAACAACCCCGGTGGCCCATCGAGCCAGCCGCCATTGCGACGGCTCCACGGATGAAAGGGCCATTCCATTTCGGCGCCTTCGCCATC
>CAYQAQ010000140.1:0-283 GCA_964415495.1 uncultured candidatus Brocadiaceae bacterium
GGGCGGTCGCCGTCGTCAGCAGTCGCGGCCCCTTGCCCGATCTCAACGCCCCCTACGTCGCCCTCGTCCGCGACGCCACATGGCGAAGTTTCCGTGTCCATCTCACCGCAAACGACACCTCGCCCGCCATCCATCCCGGTGTGCGCTGGGAATCGTGGTTCGCCCGCCATCTGTGCCGCGCCCGCCTGCCTTCGACGCGTTGGGCCGCCGCCTCGTCCGCCGCCGGCTATGCCCGCCTGCAACAACAACTCCGCGCCGTGCCGGCCCGCCTCGTCATCGGACA
>CAYQAQ010000140.1:293-7449 GCA_964415495.1 uncultured candidatus Brocadiaceae bacterium
ACACCCTCGCCGGCATCAACCTGGCCACCCACGCCGCCGCCCGAACGCGCGTTCTCCTCGCGCTCGATATCGAGGACCTGCACGCCGAAGACATCGCGCCCGACCATCCCGAGGCCGCCCTGCGCAAATGGCGGGCCGATCTCGTGCAACGCCGCGCCTTCCCCCGCGCCCGCTGGCTCACCGCCGCCTCCGCCGGCATGGCCGAACGCATCGCGCAACAGTATCGGGTGCCGCTCCCCGCCGCCATTCACAACGTCCCCGTCTGGACCGCTCCCTCATCCGATACGCCTCACGTCCGCGATTCCGCGCGCCTGTCCCTCGCTTGGTTTTCCCAGACCATCGGGCCCGATCGTGGACTTGAAACGCTTTGCGCCGCTTTGCTGAAGATCCAAGCCCCCCTTGACCTTCACCTCCGCGGCTCACACCGCGCCGATTACATCGACCACCTGCGCACCATTCTGGACCCCGCCTCGGCTCGAGTGCGCCTCATGGTGACCCCGCAAAGTCATCCCGACGACCTGACCCCTTGGCTTGCGCAACACGACATCGGCCTCGCGCTCGAACCGGCCTCGACCGAAAACCGCCGCCGCACCGTCAGCAACAAACTCTTCACCTACCTCCACGCCGGACTCGCCGTGCTCGCCTCCAACACCCCCGGCCAAACCGCGATTCACACCACCTGCCCCGACGCCATTCGGCTCTTCCCCGACGAAAACGCCGAGGCGCTTGCGCACGCCGTGCAGCCTTGGCTCAACGATCCCGCCGCCCTCGCCTCCGCGAAAACCGCCGCCCTCGCCGCCGCGCGCGAGCGGTGGAATTATCAACACGAAAGCCGACCGCTGCTCGCCGCCGTCCGCTCCGCCCTCTCCGCCCCATGCGCATCCTCCTGACCGCCGACCCAGAGCTGCCCGTGCCGCCGCGTCTCTACGGCGGCATCGAACGCATCGTCGCCCGCCTCGTTCGTGAGCTGCGCGCGCGCGGACACGTCGTCGGCTTGGTGGCACACCCGGACTCGACCGAGCCCGCCGACGTCTTCTTCCCCTGGCCCGGCGCACGGTCCCAAAATCGTCTCGACGCCCTACGCAACACGTGGGCGCTGCATCGCGCCATCCGCCGTTTCGATCCCGATGTCATACACAGTTTTTCCCGCCTCGCCTATCTGCTGCCGCAACTCCTCTCGCGCCGTCCGAAAATCATGTCCTACCAGCGCGAACCCGGTCTCGCGCAAACCATCCGCGCCGCCCGTTGGTCGCGCGGCACGTTGACCTTCACCGGTTGCAGCGACTACCTCGCCGCCCGCGGTCGCCGCGGAGCCGGACGCTGGCTCGGCATCCCAAACTTCGCCGACACCGACCTCCTGCGTCCGTGCCTCGCCACTCCGCCCGAAGCCCCCCTCGTTTTTCTCAGCCGACTTGATCGCGTCAAAGGTCCCGATCTCGCCATCGCCATCGCCCGCCACGCCGGCCGGCCGCTCATCCTCGCTGGCAACCGCGCCGAGAGCGGCCCGGATCGCGATTACTTCGAGCAATCCATCGCCCCGCTGATCGACGGCGAACAAGTGCGCTGGATCGGTCCGGTGGATGACATCGGCAAACAAAACGTGCTCGCCGCCGCCTCCGCCATGCTCGTCCCGATCCAATGGGATGAGCCCTTCGGCATCGTGTTCGCCGAGGCCCTCGCCTGCGGCACCCCCGTCATCTCCTGCCCGCGCGGCGCCCTGCCGGAAATCGTTACCCACGACGAAAACGGTTTTCTCATCAACTCCCTCGAAGAAGGCGTCGCCGCCGTCGCCCGCCTGCCTTCCATCTCCCGCGCCACCTGTCGCGCCTCGGTCGAAAATCGCTACAGCCCCGCCGTCATCGTCTCCGCCTACGAAAACCTCTACCGCGAACTCGCGCCACACGCATGAAACGCGTGCTCATCGTCGCCCCGCATTTCGCCCCTGTCGCCGCGCCCGACGGGCAGCGCGCGCGTCTCCTCCTGCCCCACCTCGCCGCCCTCGGTTGGCACGCCACCGTGCTCGCCGTCGATCCCGCCGATGTCGCCGCGCCGCGCGAAGACGCCCTCCTCAAAACCCTTCCACCCGACGCCGACATCCATCGCGTGCGCGCCACCCTCGGCCTCGCCGCCGGTCGCCGCATCGGCGTCGGCAACCTCGCGTGGCGCGCCCTGCCCGCCCTCGCCCGCGCCGGCTCGCGCCTGCTCCGCGCCCAACCCTTCGATCTCGTCTATTTCAGCACCACCCAATTCGCCTGCCTCCCTCTCGGCCGCTGGTGGCGGCGCCGCCACGGCGTGCCCTACGTCGTCGATCTGCAAGACCCTTGGCGCAACGACTACTACGACCGCCCCGGCGCGCCCCCTCCCCCCGGCGGCTGGAAATACCGCTTCGCCTCCGCCTTCGCCTCCGCCCTCGAGGGCTGGACCCTCAAGCGCGCCTCGCACGTCGTCTCCGTTTCCCCGCGCTACCTAGAAACCCTCGCCCGCCGCTACCCGTGGTTCGATCCCGCACGCGGCACCGTCATCCCCTTCGGTTGGTCGCGACGCGATTTCGAACTCGCCCCGCCCGCGCCACCCACCCCGCACATCCTCTACCTCGGCCGCGTCGGCGACGACATGCTCCCCGCCCTTCGCCATCTCTTCCACGCCTACGCGCAATGGCGAAGAACCCGCGCCGCCGCGTCGCGCATCATCTGGGAATTCGCCGGCACCTCCTACGATGCCCGCGCCACCGCCGAAGGCCCCGCCCTCCGCGCCGCCCGCGAGGCCGGCGTCGCCGACGATGTCGTCTCGCAACCCGGCCGCATCGGCTACCTCGCCGCGCTCGCCCGCGTGGCCGGCGCGCGGGCCAACCTTGTCCTCGGCTCCGAGGACGCCGCCTATTCCCCGTCAAAAATCTGGCCCGTGCTCGCCTCCCGCCGCCCGTGGCTCGCCGTCGTCCACAACGACAGCGTGCTCGCCGCCTTGCTCGCGCCCTGCGTCGGCGACTCGGCCCTGGTCGAGACCGTCCACTCTCCCGCCTCCGACCTCGGACACTCCTTGTTTGCTTGGTTCAACGCCATCGCCGATTCCCCCGCGCACGCGGAGACCTCCGCGCGAATTGCCCCCGCCGCCGAGACCGAAATCCATCGCCACGAAGCCAAAACACTCGCGGCCACGCACGCCGCGCTCTTCGATGCCGTCGCCGCGCATGACCGAAGCTGAATCCAAAGACTCGATCACCTTTCGCGCCTCGTCCGCCAGCAACGCCGCTTCGCGCCGTCTCCATAATTTCGGCTGGCTCGGGGTCCTCGGCCTCGTCGGCTGGCTGATCTACGACAGCGAGGTCTCCGATCCGATTTTGCTCCTTTTGGGAGCCCTCATCGTTGTCCTCGGCGCCCTGCCCGCCCTGCGCTGGGCCCGCCAACTCGAACGCAACCTCCCCGCCTTCGAACTCCTGATGCTCACCGCCATCCCCTTTTACGCGGTGCAGCTTTTCCAACAACATCCCGCCATCACGGATTTCCCGGACGAGGTGCTCACGCACGCCGCTTTCGCCGTCGTGATGTTCCAGGCCTTCGCTCTCGCCGCCCATCGCCTCACGCGGGCCCGCCCGCTTCCCCACCGCATCTGGCGCGAGAACTTGCTCGGCCAACGCCAGCGCCGCCTGCCCTTCATCGGCATCGCCGCCAACATCGTCTTCCTGTTCGTCTCTAACTTCACCGAACTCATCCCCTGGCAATTCAACAGCGTGCTGCGCGCCCTGTTTTTCGGCGTGGGCATCGTGAGCACCTTCCTGCTCGCCCGCATGTGGGGCGCGCGAGAACTGTCGGTCGGCGAAAAAACCACCTTCTCCGTCTGCCTCGCCCTGCAGTTCTTCATCATCACCTCCGGCCTCTACCTCATCTCCGCCGGATCGCTTCTACTCCTGGCCTTGATCGGTTACGTCACCGAGAGCCGCAAAATCCCCTTCGCCGTCGCCATCGCGGCCTTCTTCGTTCTCGCCGTCCTCCACAACGGAAAAAGCGAAATGCGCCACCGCCACTGGAACGACAACGCCTCGGGCGTCACTTTCACCCAGCTGCCCGCGTTTTTCACCGAGTGGATCGGCTACGGACTCACCTTAAAACCCGGGGAGGAAGAGCGCGAGGTCGCCGCCGGCATCCTCGAACGCACCTCCCTTTTCCACATCCTGTGCATCGTCATTGATCGCACCCCTTCGCTGCGCCCGCACCTCGACGGGGAAACCTATCGCAGCATTCCCCTCGTGCTCGTGCCGCGCCTGTTCTGGCCCGACAAACCCGCCCCTCACGAAAGCAACCAGCTCCTCGCCATTCATTATGGTTTCTCCACCCGGGAAACCGTCGGCAACGTCAGCATCGCCTTCGGCACGCCCTCCGAGGCCTACGCCAACTTCGGTCTGCTCGGCCTCGCCATCCTGGGCGCGTTCTACGGTTTCTTGTTCAAAAAAATCACCGGCTGGGCCGCCGGTTGCCCGCCCATCTCCTTCGCCGGCCTAATCACCGTGCTGCTCGTCGCCTGGAGCTTCCAAGCCGAGATGATTCTCGTCGTCTGGCTGTCCTCGCTCTTTCAGGCCGTCGTCGCCCTGGTCGGCGTTCCCATGGCCTTCAAGCTGGCCTTCAAACGCTGAGCCGCGCCGCACCATGACCGCCACCCCTTCAGCCATCCGCCTCGCGGTCGTGCTCTCCCACCCGACGCAGTATTACAGCCCCTGGTTCCGACACCTCGCCGCCCGCGACGATCTCGATCTTCACGTTTTCTACCTCTGGGACTTCGGCGTCGCCGAACGCCGCGACCCCAAGTTCCAACAAGCCTTCCGTTGGGACATCGACCTGCTCTCCGGCTACGCCCATACCTTCGTGCCCAACCAGTCCGAGGACCCCGGCACCCACCACCCGCGCGGCCTCGACAACCCCGGCCTCCCCGACGCCGTCGCCGCCTTCCATCCCGACGCCGTATTGGTTTTTGGATACAAATATGTTTCTCACCTCCGCCTCTTCCGCCACGCCCGTCGCGCCCGCTGGCCGCTCCTCTTTCGCGGCGACTCCCACCTCCTCGGCCAGCCCCGCCCCGGTCTCGTCAAACGCCTCGCCCTGCGCTGGGTTTACCGCCGCTTCGCCGCCGTCACCTACGTCGGCACCGCCAACCGCGCCTACTTTGAAACCTTCGGCGTGCCCGCCGCGCGCCTCTTCCACGCCCCGCACGCGGTGGACCACACCCGCTTCGATCCCGCCGACCCTGCCACCCGCCAAGCCGCCGCCGCACTCCGCCGCTCCCTCGGCCTCGCCCACTCCGCCCGCGTCGTCCTTTTCGCCGGCAAACACGTTCCCGCCAAACAACCCGCGCTGCTGCTCGAAGCCTTCCTTTCCCTCGACCTCGCGCCGACCGACGCCGTGCTCGTCTTCGTCGGCGACGGCCCCGAAAAGCCCGCCCTCCTCGCCCGCGCCGCCGCGGCCGCGCCCGCCGGCTCCGTCCACTTTCTGCCCTTCGCCAACCAAAGCGAAATGCCCGCCCGCTACGCCCTCGCCGATCTCTTCGTTCTCCCCTCGCGCGGAGCCTACGAAACCTGGGGCCTCGCCATCAACGAGGCCATGCACCTCGGCGTGCCCTGCGTCGTCAGCGACCACGTCGGCTGCCACCCGGACCTTGTAGCGGGGAGCCTGGAGCGAGGAGCAGGGAGCCAGCCCCGATCCCCAGGCAGCGATTCCGTTTCCGGCTCCCCGCCCTCGGCTCCCCGCTCCCCGCTCCCCGCTCAGCCCGGCTGGGTCTTCCCGGCCGGCGATCAAGCCGCCCTCGCCACCATCCTCCGCGACGTCCTCGCCCTGCCGCGCACCACCCTCGCCGACATCGGCGCCACCGCCGCGTCACGTGTATCCGATTTCAACTACGCCGCCGCCTCCGCCGGCCTGCTCCGCGCGCTCGACGCCGTCGTCCCGCCCCCGTCCGCCGCCCGATGAAGATCACCATCGTCCACGGCTTCTTCCTGCCCGTCCCCCCGCTCGCCGGCGGGGCCATGGAAAAAATCTGGTGGCGCCTCGCCCGCGAATTCGCCTCCCGCGGCCACGAGGTCGTCTCCGTCTCCCGCCGCTGGCCCGGCCTGCCCGACGCCGAGACTCGCGAGGGCGTGCGCCTGCTCCGCCTTCCCGGCCGCGACCACTCCCGACGCCTCCCGCTCAACCTCGTTTACGACGCCCTCTGGAGCCTGCGCGCGCTCCGCCACCTCCCCACCGCAGACATCCTCGTCAGCAACAACGTCGCCCTCCCCGCCCTCGCCCCGCTCCTCGCCCCGCACGCCGGCCGCCTCGTCGCCAACCTCAACCGCCACCCCAAGGGACAACTCCGCACCTGGCGCCGCATCGCCCGCCTCCAGGCCGCCTCGTCCGCCATCGCCGAAGCCGTGCGCCAACAGGCCCCGCGCCTAGTGCCGCTCACCCGCGTCACCCCGAACCCCGTCGATCTCGCCCTCTTCCCTGAAACCTCGCCGCCGCCGCCCGCACCCGACGCACCCTTCACCTTTGGCTTCACCGGCCGCCTCCACCCCGAAAAAGGCCTCGAACTGCTCGCCGCCGCCGCCCGCCTGCTCGCCGCCACGCCCGGCCTCCCTCCCTGGCGCATCGTCTTGCGCGGCCCCGCCGACATCCCGCGCGGCGGAGCCGGCGACGCCTTTCCCCAAAAACTCCTCGTTCTCGCCGGCCCGCTCGTCGCCGAGGGACGCTGGCGACACGAGCCGCCCGAGTTCGACGCCACCCTCCTCGCCGCCACCTACCGCGAATACGACGCCTTCGTCTATCCCACCCAGGCCGAACACGGCGAAGCCCTCCCCGTCGCCGTGCTCGAAGCTTTCGCCGCCGGCCTGCCCGTGATCGCGACCGACTTGTCCTGCTTTTCTGGATACGTCGTCCCCGGAAACACCGGCGTCGCCGTTCCCCTCGCCGCCTCCCCCGCCGTCTGGGCCGACTCCCTCGCCTCCCTGCTCCGCGATCCCGCCCTTCGCGCCCGCCTCGCCGCCAACACCCGCGCCGTCGTCGCCCCGCTCGCCTTTCCCGCCCAAGCCGACGCCATGCTCGCCGACTTCGCCTCCCTGCTTTCACCCGCTTGATTCCTTTTGCGCCTCGTCGCCCTTTTTGCGGCCATCTCCCCACCATGCCCGACGCCACCC
>CAYQAQ010000141.1:0-4809 GCA_964415495.1 uncultured candidatus Brocadiaceae bacterium
CCAGCGGGCCAAGTCCGCTTAACCACCCGTGCGCAATATCGGGGGATGATCACTCGGCCTCGTAGCTCACTCACCACGTTCCGCGCGCATACTGTACATAGAGTACTGATGGCAGGCAGGAATTGAGTAGGAAAACTTTGGAGAGCGTATTCCGGTTGCCTTGAAGAAGCTGGGCGCGTCCAAGACGAATCAACGCTCGGAGTACCGTGCGGGATATCCCCCACAAGTCATCGAATCCGGAGTGGCTCAGTGCGCCTTATCGTGCAGCGTGGCGATCGGCAGCTGGCTGTCCTCAGGGAACAGGCGGGCGACGTAGCGCTGCAGCTTCTCGTTGGTCGGGCCGTAGCCGCCGTCGTACATGTAGTGCTCGAGCGCTTGGCCGAACTCTTTGGCGGAGCCGTAGCGTTTGCCGGCGTTGGTTTCCAACGCGCGCATCATGATCTGTTCGAGCTTCTCGGGGATGTGCGGGTTCAAGCGGCGCGGCGGCTTGATCGAGTAGTTGTCCATCTTGTCGACGAGATCATCGATGTCGTTGACGTTGTAGACCACGGTATTGGTCAGCAGTTCGTACATCACCAGGCCGAGACTGAACACGTCGCTCTGGCGCGTGGTGCCGACGAATTTGGCTTGCTCGGGGCTCATGTAGGGCAGCTTGCCCATGATGACTTCTTGTTCGTCCGGGGTCGCCATCGACACGGCCTTGGCGATGCCGAAGTCGGTGAGCTTGACCACGCCGCCGTAGGTGACGATGACGTTCGACGGCGTCACGTCGCGGTGGACGATGTTGAGCGGCTGGCCCGACATCGACTTGGCTTCATGCGCGTAGTGCAGGGCGCGACAGACGCGGGAGATGACGAAGGCGCCGATCTCGACGTTGGTGACTTTGCCGCGCGTCTTGTGTTCTTTGATGAAATCGGCCAGATTTTTGCCGTGGGCGTATTCCATCACGATGTAATAGATGCCCTTGGTCTGCCCGAGCTGATAGACCTGCAGCACGTTCTCATGGATCAAGTCGGCCACCAGTTTGGCCTCGCCGACGAACAGGTCGACGTTCTCTTTGTTCTTGAGATATTCCTTCTTGATCGTCTTGATCGCGACGATCTTGCGGAAGCCATCGGCCCCCAACTGCTCGGCCAAATAGACCGAGCCCATACCACCGGACGCGATCTTGCGCACGATCTGGTACGAGGTGAGGTACTGGATCTCCTGCATCGGGGCGCTCCGGGTGGCCTAGTGGGCGAAGGTGACGGCAGGCGGGGGGGAAGTCAATGTCGAAGCAGAGGTGCGGGGTGTGCCTGCACCTGCACCAGCATTAAAACTTGTGGGTTCGCCGCAGGCGATTGAAGCGTTCTTCATAGACCTTGGCATCAGCCTGCAGCAGCTTGCGCGGACCAACGCCTTGGGCGGTGATGGTCGCTACCGCGCTGGCGACGGCCAAGCCGCGTTTAATGGTCGAAAAATCAGCTTTGTTGTCAGCGGCGCAGGCGGCAGCAAGTGCGCCCGCGAAGCTCGACCCGATGCCCGTTGCTTCGACCACCGGCACCGGCAGCGCTGGCCACGAGGTGGCCTTCTGTTGGTACATCACGATGCCCCCCGCAGCACCCGCCGTCAGGCACACGCACTTGGCACCGGCGGCTTGCAGCCGCGCCGCAAAGCCGAGCGGATCGCCCGCAGCCAAGGCCAAGGGCAGAATGAGCACGTCGGCCGCCGCCGCCGCCGTCGCCAAATCGGCGGCACCCGGATCCGCAGCGCGCGGCGCAATGACGACCGGTCGCGTCGCGGACTTGGCCAAGCGACCGACGACGTCGAGGGCGCGGCGCAGCTCGTTCATCGGCAAATCGATCAACAGCACCGCACCGAGGTTTTCGGCATCGGTCGGCTCGACATCGGGCAGCACCGGTCCGTTGTCGGTGAAGGTGCCCTGGCGCCAGCGCGAGACCGCGCCGTCCCAGGTCACGCCGCTGAGATCGATGCGGCGGTGCTCCAGGAAGCCACGCCGTTGCGTGTCGACGTCAGCGCCGGCCCGCGCCCACAACTGCGTGTGCGTCAACGGTCGTGCGCCCATGGCGGCGTACACACCAGCGCCACCGAGCAGCCCGGTGTCATCGCCGATATCATCGAGGGCGAATGGACCCGCGATCAACAGGGACCCCTTCATGCTTGCACTCCCGCAAGACGATCAGCGATGGGGGGATGATGAATGATCTGCACACGGACTCCGTCGGGGTCGAGACAATACAAACTGTAGGCGCCATCACGATGACGGCGTGGGGCGGCGGCGATGCTCACGTCATGTGCCAGCAACCAGGCATGCCAGGCATCGACATCTTCCGGACTGCGGCAGATGACGCCGAGATGATCGAGTCGCTGCGGTCCCGTGGCCGGGGCCGGCGCGCGATGAATCGCGAGGTTATCGCTGCCGCTGGTCAGGTAGAGATTGTCCGTATCGGGTTCCCACTCGACCGTGAAGCCGAGCAGATCGACCCAGAACCGACGACTGGCGGCCATGTCCTGCACGAACAAAGCCGCGTGATGGAGGCCGAGATGGCCCGGGGGGCGCGTTACAGCCATCGCATGACCTCCGATAACGACCGCCGCGGCGGCGCGGGCGGTTGGTGCGCTGCAGAGCCAAACCACAAGCTGCCGAGAAACCCTTCGTGCTCAGGATCACAACCGCACCAACGCAACGTGTCCGGATGGCGCAGGGCCGCACTCGACGACCAGAAGCTGGCCAGGCCAGCGGACTGCGCGCCGAGCAACACGTGCTCGACCGCAGCGGCGGCGGCAGCGTGATCCTCGCGATCGATCTCGGCGTCGGCGTGACGCACCCAGGTCGCCTGCACCATGGCACCTAAAGTGGGCAGCCGATCGATCAGTTTCGCCAGCTTGGCCGGACCTTTGTCAGCGTCGGGCCACGCCGCGATATCGGGACGGCTGGCCAGGAAGGCGCCCAGGCGCGTGAGTGCGCTTTGATCCAGCACCGCAAAGCGCCACGGCTGATGCAGACGATGGGTCGGTGCCCACCGCGCGAGGTCCAGACAGCGGGTCAAGGTCGCTGGGTCAATGGGTGCGCCGGTGAAGACCTTCACCGTGCGCCGCGCCCGGATCAGGGCCTCTATCGCATCAAGAGCATCCAGGTCCGACAGCATGGCGCGGACCCTAGCGCCTGCGGCAGGCAGCGCCATCGTCACCAGCGTGACCCTTGCGCTCGACGTGGCGTCACGCTGATGCGCCCCTAGTCTGCGCCCATGGACATCACCGCCTACGATGCCTTGATCACGCGCCTGGAGACCCAATCGGGCACGAATCCCACCGGGTATCGCCTGAAAGTCCGCTTGTTGGCCTCCCTCGGTTACGCCGTCGCTGGCGTCCTGCTGGTGCTCGCCGTGATCCTGCTCGCAGCTGGGGTCATCGGGCTCTTTCTCCAGCCCTCGGCGGCCACGATCAAGATCGCGATCTTTATTGCGGTCTTCGCCCTGCCCTTGGTGTGGTCCATCATCCGCGCGGTGCTGTATCGTGATCCGCCGCCAGATGGCGTGCCGGTGTCGCGGGCCGAGGCACCCGACTTATGGGATGAAGTCGATCGCCTGCGTTCAACGCTGTCTGCGCCGCGCATTCACCGCATCCTGATCGACAATGATCTCAATGCCGCGCTGGTGACCCGTCGATGGGGCGTATTGCCATTCACTCGGCAATGGCTGGTGCTGGGGCTGCCCTTATTGCGCCTCTTGAGCGTCGATGAAATGCGTACCGTGATCGCGCATGAACTCGGTCATGCGCGCGGTGACCACGGCAAATTCGGCCGCTGGATCTACACCGCGCGTCGGCTGTGGGCCTCGCTGCATGATGCGCTGGCCGAAGGTTCGCAGGGTCTGATGGCGCGCTTCCTGCGCTGGTATGCGCCTTTTTTCAACGCATATACCTTTGTCCTTGCACGCCAGCAGGAACGCGAAGCCGATGCTGCGGCGGTGGAAGCCGCCAATTCCGAAGCCGCCGCGGCCGCTCTGGTACGGGTCACCGTTGCTGCGCGGCGCGGACAGGAGCGCTTTTGGAACGTGCTGCCCCGGCGCGCGTATCGCGAACCACAACCGCCCACGGACTTGCTCGGCACCTTGCAGCGCGCTCTGATCGAACCGCATCCACATCAAGGTCGCTGGCTCACCGAGGCACTCGCCGCCAGCAGCGGTCATCACGATACCCATCCCTGCCTACGCGAACGCCTAGCCGCAATCACCGGCAGTACGGTGCCCAGCACCATCCCACCACCGGTACCGCCCAGTCGCAGTGCGGCTGCCACCTGGCTGGCACCATGCGACAGCGAAATCGTCGAACAGCTCAATAGCCGCTGGGCCGATGCGATCACACCGGTGTGGGATCGCTATCACGAGATGGGCAAAGCCATGATCGCACGGCGCGACGAACTGCTGGCGCGCGTGGATGCGCTCGACCGGCAAGAGCGCTGGGAGGTGGTCCGGCTGCTCGACGACCTCGATGGCGCGCCAGCGACGCGGCCGCATCTGGAATGGCTGGTCGAGCAGGATGATGACGACCTGAGCGCGCGCTTTGCCCTCGGGCGGGTCTTGCTTGATGATGAACACGAGGCCGATCGCGGCGCGGATCTCTTGCTGACCGTCATTGAGCGCGACGCGGATGCGATTGTGCCTGCGGCCAGCCTCTTGGCCGGTTGGCATGCACGCCACGGCCGCGTGGACGAAGCCAAGCGCTGGGAACTGCACGCGGCGCGGCGGGCTGAACTCGAAGCCAAGGCCAACGAGGAACGCTCACGTCTGCCGAAGCCCAAACAGCTGC
>CAYQAQ010000141.1:4819-7438 GCA_964415495.1 uncultured candidatus Brocadiaceae bacterium
AGCGCACGACCTGCCCGAGGCCGGCGTCGAGCGCCTGCGCCAGGTCCTGGCCGACTTCCCGACCATCCGCTGGGCCGACGTCGCCAGCGTCGCCTGCACCCATCTGCCCGAGAAGCCCTACCATATCGTCGCCGTGCGCATCAAGGTCCCGTTTTGGAAATCGCGTGATGCCGCGGTTGAGGCGGCCCTGCTGCAACAGGTCATCGATCAGCTGGCGTGGCCGCACGCGATCACGCTGATCTCGGATCACGGCAAGCACGCCAAGCTGGCCAAGGCGATCCGCAAACAGCCAGGTGCGCGCGTGTACAAGCGAGGCTGACGCCCTTGCGTGCAGGGGGGCGGCTTCGATTATCCCGCATGCTCGCAAGCCGCCTCAATATCGTCACCCTGCGCGAAGATCCTTCCGACGCTGAGATCGCCAGCCATCGCCTGCTGCTGCGCGGCGGCTTCCTGCATAAGTCGGGGGCCGGGCTCTATCTGTACGGCCCGCTGTTGCAGCGCGTCTTGAGCAAAGTCCAGCGCATCATTGCCGATGAGATCACCAGCACCGGTGCGCTCCAGGTCACGATGCCGATTCTGCAGGAGCAGGGCTTGTGGGAACGCAGCGGTCGTTGGGTGACCTATCAGGCTTCGCGCACCATGCTCACCGTCACCGATCGCGGGGATCAGGTCTTTGGTTTGGCCCCGACCGCCGAAGAAGTGGTCACCGACTACGCCGCCTCGGTGGTGCAGAGCTACAAGCAGCTTCCCGTCACCTTCTTCCAGCAGCACACCAAGTTCCGCGATGAGATCCGTCCCCGCTTCGGCCTGATGCGGGTGAAGGAGTTCATCATGATGGACGCCTATTCCTTTCATGCCGACGAAGCCTCGCTCGACGCGACCTATCAGGACATGCACGCCGCCTACCATCGCGCGTTCAAGCGCATGGGTCTGGAAGCCTTCGCAGTCGAAGCTGACAGTGGTGCCATTGGTGGCAGCGGCTCGCATGAGTTCATGGTCGCGGCGGATGTCGGCGAGGACACCATCCTGTTCGATCCCACCAGCGGCTACGCGGCCAATGTCGAACGTGCCGTTGGTGTACTGCCGAACGCACCCGTGTGGTCAGGCGCACCCGCGGAAGCGACGCTCGTTCATACGCCGAAGGTCGGTGCCATCGCCGACGTGATGCAGTTCCTGGTCGGCAACGGCTATAGCGAAGTCACCCCAGCGCATGGCCTCAAGTGCGTGCTTTTCATCGCCCGTAGCGAAAAGGCCGAACACCGCATCGCCGCCTTCGTGCGTGGCGACCGCGACGTCAACGAGGTCAAGCTGACCAACGCGGCGACGCGTGTCCTCAATGACAGCATTCTTGCTTTGCGCCCGATGTCTGCCGATGAGGTCCAAGCTGCGACTAGCGCGCGTCCCGGTTTCGCCGGCCCCGGCGCAGGTTTGAGCGTCGCTGCTGCCATCGCCGATGTGACTCTGCGCGAGGCCGGGCCGCTGGTCGCTGGTGCCAATCGCGATGATCACCACCTCGTCGGTTTCGTGCTCGCTCGTGACGCGGCCGTGAAGATCCATTACGACGATATTCTCGTCTATCGCACCGGCGATGGCGGTCGGCAGGGGGGCACCTTGCAGGAGCGCCGCGGCATCGAAGTCGGCCACATCTTCAAGCTCGGCACCAAGTACAGCGCCGCGATGGAAGCGGTGTTCACTGGCGAAGACGGCAAACGCCATCCCTTCATCATGGGTTGCTATGGCATCGGCTCGTCGCGCGTAGTCGCGGCGGCGGTCGAACAGCATCACGACAAGGACGGCATCGTGTGGCCGGTCAGCATCGCCCCGTATCAGGTGGTGGTGGTGCCGATCGGGAAAGCAGATGACGCGGCGGTGCTCGATGCGGCCAAGAGTCTGTACGCGCAACTCGCGGCGGCGGGCTGCGAAGTGATCCTGGATGATCGCGACCTCAAGCCGGGCGTGAAGTTCAAGGATTGGGATCTGCTCGGCATTCCCTGGCGCATCGTCTGCGGCCGTGGCGTCGCCACCGGTGTGGTCGAAGTCAAATCACGCGCGAGTGCGGCCGAAGAATTGCCGTTGACCACAGCGGCTAGCACGGTGGCGGAGCGGATTCGCGCGGCCCTCCACTGAGGATTATGGCGCGGGCAGATCAGTGATCCGCCAAAACGCGCCGGATTCACTGCCGGCAAGAATACCGAGGCCGTCCAACGTGTACGCGACGGCCTCACGTTGAATGTCGAGCGACAGCAGAATGGTCTGCGTCAAACTGGGCTTAACGGTACTGAGGTCGCCGGCCGTAAGAGTGAGCAGCGTCACGCCGAGCGGATGGGCGATGACGAGCTGCGATCCGCTCGGATGAAGATCTGCCGCCAACACGGTTGCCGGCAATCCCGGTACGGAAACCGCGGTCAACACCTGCTCATCGGGACCCTGGCGGTTTGCGCGCCACGCGTGGGCTCCGCTCAGTCGCTTGTCAATCAACCACAGCCAGCGATCGCAGACAACGAGCGCCTCGACGTCGCGCGCGCCATCGGGGAAGGTGAGGCGATAGGTGCGCTCAACTGGTAGGGGGGCGTCCTGCGCAGGCAGGGTCGGAATGCTGGTCGGCTCGATCACGACATG
>CAYQAQ010000142.1:0-7435 GCA_964415495.1 uncultured candidatus Brocadiaceae bacterium
GACGACGGCCCTCAGGCCGGTGCAACTCACGGAGCTCGCGCACCAAGGCATTATCAGCAGAGAGGGCAGGGGGCGCGTCGGACACAGGCAGGTGGACCGTACGCCTTGGCAGCGATCAGGCCAGTGCGCCAGCGGGGCGTGGCGCGCCCGCCTGCACCGCCTACGCTACGCCCGCCATGCCCGGTCGTGCCGACCTGATCGCCCCGCCGATGCCGCCGAGCGACGCCCCGCTCCGCCCGCCGCCAGAGCCGGCCGCGACGGGCCATCTCACCGATGTCCCCACGGCCGCGGACGACGAGGCGCCGATTGCCACCGCGGTCGCCACAGCTGCCACCGTCAACGATGGGTCGGAGGTGGACCATGGCGTGGTCGCCATCGACACTGCCGATAACGAGGCGCGCCCCACCACGCGTCGGCGCACCAAACGCATCGAGGCGGGCCGCGTGCTCGGCGGCTATCGCATTGAAGGTTTGCTCGGCGTCGGCGGTATGGGCCAGGTCTATCGCGCGAATCAATTGAGCATGAATCGGCATGTGGCCCTGAAAGTCCTGTCCCCGCGTTTCACCGAGAACACCCGTTTCCGCGAACGCTTCCTGCGCGAAGCCCGCGCCACCGGCCGCTTGGCGCATCCGAATCTGATCTCCGTACACGATGTCGGTGAAACCGAAGGTCTGCTGTATTTCAGCATGGAACTGGTCGACGGGCGCACCACGCGCGAGCTCCTTGGTGACGAAACGAACGGTCGACTCAGTGACGAGCGCGTGTTCGCCATCGCCGAGCAGGCCTTGGAAGCGCTGCGCTACGCGCATGCGCAAGGCGTCATCCATCGCGATGTCAAACCCGACAACCTGATGGTGAATAGCGAAGGCACGGTCAAACTTGCCGATCTCGGGCTGTCGCGCTGCGACAACGAGGGCGAAGAAGCCGACTTTACCACTAAGACCGGCACCATGATGGGCACGCCGTTCTACATGCCGCCCGAGCAGGGACGCGATGCGCATCGCGCCGATCAACGTGCGGACCTCTACAGTTTGGGCGCGTGTCTCTTTCACCTGTCGTGCGGTCATGTGCCCTTCGATGGCGAAACCGCCGTCGCGATCCTGATCAATTCGACGACCCAGCCGCTGACCTTTCCTGAACCAGGTCCTGGTGAGCCGCTACGGCGTCTGATCACGGCCTTGATGGAAAAGAAACCCGCCGACCGTCCTGCCAGTGCCGGCGAAGCACGGGAATTGCTGCGCCGCCTGCGTGCGGGCCAGGCAGTGCGCGGTGCCGCGCGGGCTGCCTCGCAGCCATCACCGGTGGCTTCGCCCGAGACCCCGGTCCGGTCCCGGCGTGGGCGACATCTGTTGCTGAGCCTCATCGCGATCCTGATCATCGCCGGTGGCGCAGGCGCGGCAGTGATGCTCGATCCGACCACCGCAGCCCGGCGCAGCGCGCGCGATTTCGCCGCGCAGCACCGGTACGCTGCTGCCCTTGCCGAGCTCGACCGAGCGCACGAAATCCATCCTGACAGTGGTATCCGGCTCGCCTCGTTGCGCGCTACCATCCTTACGACTTGGGATCAGTGGGCACGCAGTCAGAGCGCGGCGGCATTCACAGCGGTCCAGGCCGCGATCGCGGCGCGCGACATCGACGCCGCCGAACGTGAATTGGCGCGTATCGGCCGCGAAGAAAGCTGGCGCAGTCCGGGCCTGCTGGCCGATCTGGATGTGCTCGAAACCAGCCTCAGCGATACCGCCCTGCGCCAAGGTCCGAGTCAGGAGCGTCGGCGCTTCGCGCAGAACTTGGTTGATCGCTGGCTGGCCCAGTGCTTTACCGATGCGGGCACGGTCCACGACAACGTCGTCACTGTGCATGCTCAGGGCTCGCTGACGCTGCCGCCGGTGATGTGGCGAGACCGCATCCTCCCCATCGGTATCCAGCTGTCCGCTGCGTGCGTCGAGCATCAGCAGGTCGATTTGCGTTTGGGCAGTGAGCGCGTGCGGATAGACGCGCGAGGTGTGCATCGCCGTCAGGGCAGCGCCTGGCACACCCTGACCTCAGACGAAACGACCGTGACGTGGTTCCGACGTGGCGAATATCTGGTGGTCCAAATCGGCAGCGAAACCATGTCTATCGTCGGCGTCACGACCGAGCTGACCTGGGATGCGGGGGATACGTCGTTGAAACTGACCGCTCTCGCGCAAGGAGAGGAGCGGCAAGGTCATCGCGTCGATCGCTGATCCGTCGTCAGTGTCCCGTCAGCATCCCCTCATTGATATCCTAAGGTTTCACTTAGAATCAAGATCCCCCCGTGACGCGGGCAAGGTTGTGATTTAATCTACGTCACCTTTGCCACGGTTCTCGTTTGTTAAGGCGCCTGTGCCCGTTTCCCGACCTCTCCTCATTGTTCCGTTTCTGCTCACGGTCATTGGTTGCGGATCTGATCCGCGTGTGCCAGCGGCTCCGCTACCGGGTTCCACCGTATCGCGCGCGCCGGCCCCTGTTGCTCCCGTACGCCAGCCGTCGGCAGTGCCTGCGGACTCCCCATCAACGAGAGCGGGGAGTGCGCCCACCACCGTCACCGCGCAACCGCCAGTGATCACGCCGGTCGCAGTACCGTTGAGTCGTGAGCACTGCGTGCGCGTCGCGCTATTGGCCAACCGTTCCTATCTGCAACGGGCTGGTGCCCGCGAACGGGCTCGTCTCGGAGCCGAAATTGCTTTGGCTGAACGCTATCGTCCGATGTTGCGCGCCGACTACACCGCCGTCACCGAAGCGTCGGACGGAGGATTTGGGCGGGTTGCTGCCGACCTTCCGCTGATCGGGGTGCAGGTCACGCCTTTCGCGACGTCGCAATGGTCCGACGCTAACGATCTCCATGTCTCGACGTATGGGGTCGCGGTGTCGCGTCGGATCTTCGCGCTGTCCGAACAGGCGCGCCTGCGCTTGCCGCTGAGCCAGGCCGAAGTCGAATATTTGGCCGCCGCCTACGACCTGCTGGCTGAGGCCAAGCGCCTTGAGCGTGACGTCACACGTGCCTTTCTGGCGGTGCAGAATGCGCAGGCGCGGGTGCGTGTGCGTCAAGAACGCGTCACCGACGCCAAGAGCTTCCTCGACAACGTGGAGCAAAACGTCGAACTCGGCTTTCGCCCGCGCGCGGATCGGCTGTTCGCGGATATCAGTCTCAATCAGGCCGAGGCAGACCTGGTGCGCGAACGGGCGGCGGAACGCGATGCGGTTGAGCGGCTTTTGAATTTGCTGTCGATGCCGCTGGATGCCTCCATCGATCTCCAGCCCGAAGACCTTGACGACCTCCCGGAATTACCCGCCGATTTCGTCAGTGACCTGGCGTTGGTCCTGCGCAGTCATGAGGACATCGTGGTGCAGGATGCGCGACTCGATCTGCTCGATCAACGCCAGCGCGTCACCCGCGATGGCGTCGCGCCCGAAGTGACCGCAACCTTCACCGCCGAACGCCGGATGACCGGAACTGGGCCCTTTGGCACGGAGATCGAAGACGATGATCGCCTGTCGCTGCGTCTGGACCTCAATCTGCCGTTGGATGGGCAGCGGGTCGAACGCGCGCGACTCGCCCAGATTCGCCGCCAGATCCTCGATCAGCGGCTCGAACGGGCGCAGATCGTGGCGCGTCTGGAACAGGATCTGCGCGCCACGTGGCGATCGTGGGAGCGCAGTCGCACCGAGGCTGAACTGGCTGTCGCGCGCGTCGTGACCGAGCGCGATCGCCTTGATGCAGTGCTTGTTCGCTATGAAGCAGGCGAGGTCGACAATCTGGAAGTCACCCGCGCCAAGCAATCTCTCGACGATGCCGAAGTGCGGTTGCTTGACGCCCGCATCGGCTTGGTCAATACGGCGGCTGAATATCGCGCCTTGCTGCCGGCCGTACGGCCGGATGGAATTGATCGCCCGTGATCCGCCGGATTGCGTTGACGGCAGGATTGGGTGTGTTGGCCGCGTGCGGTGCGCCGCCAGTGTCCATCAATGTCGACGCCCCGGCCGGCTTGGTAGCGCAGGCGTGGCAAGGCGGGGCAGTGACCATCGCGGTCGGTGGTGTGGTTGACCATCGCTCGCCGATTCCGCATGAAGTGATTCGTCCATGGCTGCCGGTGATGTCTGCAGCTGACGAAGGAGAACGCCTCGACCTCCAGGACTCCATCGCCCGCCTCGACGTCGAGGTCGCCGAGCGCTGGCGCGACAGCGAAATGCGCGATGCCGCTGAACGCGAAGCCGATGCGGCGCGGTCGCGTTTGCGGGGTAAGGAAACCATCAGCAGCCTGCATGAACGGCTCGCCGACCTCACGGGTCGCATCG
This sequence comes from uncultured candidatus Brocadiaceae bacterium, assembly GCA_964415495.1. GTDB lineage: Bacteria > Planctomycetota > UBA11346 > UBA11346 > UBA11346 > CAYQAQ01. The sequence continues at coordinate 4,318 of CAYQAQ010000142.1, forward strand.
CTGTTGCGGAAGCTGCCGTGGCTGCGACACGCCTGCGTGATCAGGAAAGCATCTCGATTGCGCGCAACGAACTCGCGGCGGCTCAAGGCTTGTTGCAGCGGGTAACCGTGGCCTTCGAGCGCCTCACTGCTCTGGTTGAGGCCGGCGCGGCCTCGCCGCGTGATCTGGCGCGCGCAGCCAATGATCTGGCGCTGGCAAGGGCGGAGGTCGAAGCGCCGCAGTTGAACCTCGATATTCTCGAACAAACCACCTACGCTATTACCCGGCGTCGCCGTGAGCTCGATCGTGATCGCTTGATCGCCGAGCGTATCGGTGTCGAAGCCGAAATCGCAGTGCGGGCCGATGGCGAACAGCGTGCAGGTCATCTCGATCATAGCGATGTCGAACGGCGCCGCCAACAAATCGCCGAATATGGCATCATTTTTGCCGAGCCCGAGATCTATGCGCAAGCGGCCGGGGTCTTGCGTTATGCATCGCGTGGCTTCGGCGTCGGCTCCCAACCGGGATGGGCGCCCTTCGCATTCATGCTCGATCCCGGCGGCCTGATCGTCGTGGCGACGGTGTCAGATCGCTGGCGTCCGTGGCTGGCGGTGAGCGAGGCCGCTACGGTGATGATCACGGTGCCGGCCATGGGTCAGCGTGTTCCCGGGCGCATCGCGGCCATCGCTGCCCAGCCGGAAATGGCCGCTGATGGCACGGGTTCGGTATTTCGCGTGCACATTGAACCGCTGGCCGCGCGCGACCAGCTTCTGCCCGGCAGTCAGGTCGATTGCGATATCTCGCTCGCCATCGCCTCCGGATCCCCGGTGGCCAGCGTGCCAGCGTGGCTGATTGCCGATCGTCGTCGGCCCGCGGTGACCTTGGCCGAAGGTCAGCGTCGCGAACTCGACGGCCTGTTCGTCGGCCATGAGTTCCTCGTGTTGGCGGGACTGGAGCCAGGTGATCGGATGCTGCCTGCGACGCCAGCTCCCGATCGCCGTGAGCGCGTCGTCGGCAGCGTCGAACCGGTACGCTTCCATCCGATCCGCTCTGCTGGCTCCGGTCGCCGCGATGGCTGGCAGGTGCGCTGGCTGATTCCAGATGGCACCCGCGTCGAGGCCGGCGACCCCGTGGCGGGATTGTCGTATGCGGGTTGGGGCGATCCCAGCCAAAGGCGCTTCGAGGTCGCGTACGCCGAACTCGAAGCCGAGGCACGCCGCACGCGTGAGCGCAGCGATGTCGCGGCCTCCATCGGGCGCGCGGCGGCGCAATGGCGGCAGGCGATCGTTGTTGCCGATCGTGCCCGTTTTGAAGTGCTGGTGTTGAATCTCGTCGGCGACGATCCCGTCGTGTTTGAGCGCCAATCCGCCGTGGTGCGCGCGGAAAACGATCTGCAGCATGCGCAATTTCGGCTCGACGATCTCACGGTAGCGGCGGCCGCGGACGCGGTTTCGCAGCATGAGGCAGAAGGCCGTCGTATTGCGCGCGATCAGGCGCAGCTGCGGGTCACCCGTACCCGTCTGGCCATGGTGGCAGCCCAACGCAGCGAAGGTCTGCTGACTCGCTTGACCACCATCGCCGCCGACCGTGATGCTCAGGCAGAGTTGGCGCGCCTGCGTGAAGCCTATGTTACCGCCCGGCAAACCGGTCAGGCGCGTCTGGCGCGCTCGGCTTTCAGTTATCGTCAAGCGATGGAGCGCGTGCAGCGCAACCGTAGCAGAGTCGCTGGCGAAGTTCTGTTTGCGCCCGTTGCCGGTGAAGTCTATCAACGGGCACGGTCCGATGGGCGACTGCTGAAACCGGGAGATACCTTGAACGTCATGGAGCCGCTGATCATGCCGATCGGTACCGCGCGCAAGGTGATCCTAGAGTGCTCTGATCATCACGTCTCGCAGCTGCGTGAAGGTGCCCCGTTCCCGCTCATCGTCCCAGCCTTGGGCGGACGGACCATCGAGGGACGCATTGCCCAGATTGGCCGCGCGTTAGTGCCTTCGAAGCGCAATCGCGGTGAAGACGTCGCTGATGTGCGGGTGATTCTGGTCACTGTCGAATTTACGCTGGGCACGGAAAGTGTGCCGTTGTTGCCGCTAGGGAGTACCGTGTATGCGGATCTCTAAGCTGACCTCGTTGGCATGCCTTCTCGTGCTCTCGCTGGGGTTGCGTGCCGCGGAATCGTGGCAGATCCCCGAACATCCTGAGGTCATCAGCTTTACCTTCCCGGCGCTGATCGACATCGACCGGAATGCGACGAACATGATTCTGCCGACGGCGCGCGACATGGTCGCAACCGAGGTCATTGGCCATGGCATGCCCGTTCAGCGCGGTGAAGCGATCATCGTCTTCGATACCATCCAGCACCAGCGGCGCGTCACGCAACGGCAGCACGGGCTCACCGTGGCGCAGGCCGAAGCCCGCGTCCGCGAATTACACCTGGAGTCCAATCGCCAAGCCATCGAAGACGAACGCCAATCCTTGCGCGGTGATCTCGCCATCGCGGAGGCGGCTTGGACGCAGGCCGGTGTGCAGGATCCCGATCAAGTGGCCTTGATGACGGCTGAGCGCGAACGCGCGACCATCGAAATGGCTCGCCTGCAGCGCCTCGCTCAACGTGCCGAGCGCGCCTTGGCGGCGGGTGAGATCACCGGCGACGATGCCGTGCGGCGCCAACAGGATCTGATTGCCGGTGTGGAAGCGTTGCGTTTGGCGCAGGCGGACTTGGAGGCCTTTCTGAGCGAAGATCGCAGCCAGTTACGCGAACGGCGGCGGTTGCGCGTCGAAGACGTGCGCGGGCGCCTTGGCGTTGACACCGATGGCAAACCGGTCAGTGGTGCCGGCATCACCGGTCGCATCGAAGCGTTGGAAGCCCAGCAACGGCGTGATCGGCGGCAGTTGAACGAACACCGCGAACGTGCCGAGCGCGAGTTGCATGAATCCATTCGCGATGCCTGGGACCATGTTCCCTTGATGCGGCTGGTGGTGGGCGATCGCCAGCTGCGCTTTGCGGCAGCGCGCTTCACTCCTGCGGCGACGGAGACGCTGGTCACCGACACCGCCTACAGCGCCGAGCATGGGTACGGCTTCACCACGATTCAAGGTGCGCTCACCCCGGTTTTGCGGCGCGGCCTGCGCGGCGCGGCCG
>CAYQAQ010000143.1:0-7425 GCA_964415495.1 uncultured candidatus Brocadiaceae bacterium
CCATCTACGACACCAAGCACGTGAAGCCGAATCCGCAGGCCCAGCAGGCCGGCGGTCGTCAGCAGAAGCTGCGCCCCATCCACATCAGCAACCTCGCGCTGGTCGATCCGACCACCGGCAAGGCCACGCGCGTTCGCCATGAGAAGAACGACAAAGGCAAGACCGTGCGAGTGAGCAAGAAGAGCGGTCACGTTTTCGTGCCCGCCAACGTCTGAGGACCCCATGGCTACCCTGACTCTCCAGAAGACGAGCAAGGAACTGTACGAAGAGGGCATCAAAGCCATCTGCGAACAGCACGGCATCACCAACCGTTTCGCCGCCCCCAAGATCGAAAAGGTCTGCCTGAATATGGGCGTGGGCCGCGCGATCCAGGACGGCCAGATCCTGAACGTGGTCTCCGAGCACCTGACCCTGCTCGCCGGCCAGCGTGCGACCATCACCAAGGCCAAGAAGTCGATCGCCAACTTCAAGTCGCGCGCCGACATGAAGATCGGTGCGCGCGTGACCTTGCGCGGCGAACGCATGTGGAGCTTCCTTGATAAGCTCATCAACATCGCGATCCCGCGCATTCGCGACTTCCGCGGTATCAGCGCCAAGGCCTTCGATAAGCAGGGCAATTACAATCTGGGTCTGCGCGAGCAGGCGCTCTTCCTCGAGATCACTCTCGACAAGCTCGAGCACAACCAGGGCCTGAACATCACCATCTGCTTCCGTAACTCGACGCCCGATATGTCGCGCGACGTGCTGAAGCAGCTCAATTTCCCTTTCCGCGAACAGCAGGCGGCGAAGTAAGGAACTCCCATGGCCAAGAAGTCGCAACTCGCCCGTGAACGCAAGCGCGTCAAGCTCGTCTCCAAGTACAAGGACCTGCGCACCTCGCTGCAGGACCGTAGCAAGGACATGAAGCTCAGCTTGGAAGAGCGCATGGAAGCCCGCGCACAGCTCTCGCTGCTGCCGCGTAACGCATCGCCCACGCGCCTGCATTTCCGCTGCTCCATCACCGGCCGCTCGAAGGGCAACCTCCGCCGCTTCGGCATCTGCCGCCATCAGCTTCGCCTGCTCGCTCACGCCGGACATCTGCCCGGCGTGACCAAGGCCAGCTGGTAACCGAATTTCAGGGACGTATCCATGAGCTGCACTGATCCCATCGCTGACATGCTGACCGTTATCCGCAATGGCCTTCTGGCCAATAAGGCAACGGTTACTGTTCCGCATTCCTCCGTCAAAACCGGCATTCTCGCGGTCTTGCAGAAGGAAGGCTACATCAACGGGTTCGACACCCTTGACACCAAGCCTGCCCGCACGATCCAGGTTCGCCTGCGTTATGGCCCCACGGGCCAACGCGTGATCAGCGACCTCAAGCGCATCAGCACCCCTGGTTGCCGGGTCTACGCCCGCCGCAGCCAGCTCCGCCCCATCATCCGTGGGCTCGGCACCGCCATCATCTCGACCTCGCACGGGATCCTCTCCGATCGGGACTGCCGCAAGCAGAACCTCGGCGGCGAGATTCTCTGCCAAGTCCAGTGATCAGGTAATAAGGAACGCACTATGTCTCGTATCGGTAAGCAACCCATCAGCCTGCCCAAGGGCGTCGACGTCGCGGTCAGCGGCAGCACGCTCACCTGCAAGGGCCCGCTCGGCAGCCTGACGCTCAACCTGCACGACGCGGTCTCGGCCGAAGTCGACAAGGGCGTGTTCTCGGTCAGCCGCAAGGACGACGAGAAGCTCAGCCGCGCCATGCACGGGACCACCCGCGCGCTGGTCGCTGGCATGATCGAAGGCGTCACCAAGGGCTATAAGAAGAGCCTGGAAGTGGTCGGCGTCGGCTACAAGGCCATCATCAAGGGGAAGGTCATTACCCTTGATGTCGGCTTCGCCAACACCATCTCGCTCGACATCCCGGAGGGGGGCAAGGTCGAGGTGGCCGACAACACCAAGATCAGCGTCTCCGGCATCGACAAGCAGAGCGTCCATCAGATGGCCGCCGCGATTCGCGCCGTGCGCAAGCCCGAGCCCTACAAGGGCAAGGGCATCAAGTTCTCGGACGAAGTCGTCCGTCGCAAGGCTGGCAAGTCCGCTGCCGGCGGCGCCAAGAAGTAACCCGGGATCACAGGAAGACGAGTCATGGAAAAGAAATTCCAAAAGTGGGAAGCGATCGCGACCAAGAAGCGGCGCATCCGCAAGACGGTCAGCGGCGACGCCAGCCGTCCTCGCCTGTCGGTCTACCGCAGCGAGAAGCACATCTACGGCCAAGTCATCGACGACCTCTCGGGCAAGACCCTGGTCGCCGCGAGCACAGTGGCCAAGGATCTGCGCGACCAGGTCAAGGATCTGGACCCGAAAGCCCAGGCCAAGGCCGTCGGCGAAGCGTTGGCGGTCAAGGCGAAGGCTGCCGGCGTCACCGCCGTGGTCTTCGATCGCAACGGTCGCCAGTACGGTGGTCGTCTGGCGGCGTTCGCCGACGGAGCCCGTTCCCAGGGCTTGCAATTCTAACCTCTTCTCTAACGTGTTGGGCCCTCCGGATTCCGGACGGCGACATTCTCTTCTTCACCGTATAGGACGTTCGGAACATGGCTAGGCAACGTGGACCCGCAGGCGGCGGCAACAATCAGGGCGGCAACGCCAACAGCAGCGGCAGCGGTAGCGGCGAAGGCGGCGACAAGGGTCGTCGTGACCGTCGCTCCGGTGGTCCGCAGCAGCGTGAGAGCCGTTCCAAGCTGTACGCTGAGGACGTGGTCAAGATCAACCGCTGCGCCAAGGTCATGAAGGGCGGCAAGCGCTTCAGCTTTGCGGCCTTCGTCGTCCTGGGTGACGGCAAGAACAAGGTTGGCTTCGGCAAGGGTAAGGCGAAGGACGTCGCCCTGTCGATCGATAAGGCGGTGCGCGACGGCGAAAAGCACGTCAAGCCCTACCCGATCGTCGACGGCACCGTTCCGCACGAGGTCGAAGGTCGCGCGGGCGCCTCGACCGTCCGCCTGATCCCGGCCGCACCCGGTACCGGCGTTATCGCTGGTAAGTCGGTGCGCTCGGTGCTCGAAAAGGCCGGCATTCACAACATTTTGACCAAGTCCTACGGCAGCCGGAATCCGATCAACGTGATCCGCGCCACCATCGATGCACTTGAACGCCTGAAAACGCGGCAGCAGTACATGGAGCTGCGGGGGATCGAACTGTGAGCCTCAACGACATCACCTCCACCGATACCGGCCGCAAGGTCCGCATCCGCGTTGCGCGCGGCATCGGCTCCGGCCTCGGCAAAACTGCGGGTCGCGGTTCCAAGGGCGAAGGCTCACGGACCGGCGGCAAGCTCAACAAGGGTCCGCTCTTCGAAGGCGGTCAGTTCCCCTTGTGGATGCGCCTGCCCAAGCGCGGCTTCAGCAACGCGGCAACGCGCGTGGCCTATCAGGCCATCCAGCTCGATGAGGCGCTCAAGCGCGTCAAGGGCAACGTCATCTCGTTCGATACGCTCCAAGCTGCGGGTCTGATCGGCAACAACCAGCACCCCAAGCTGGTCGCTGGCGCCGACGTCAAGATCAAGCGCGCGCTCGACGTGCAGGTCAAGGTCACGGCATCGGTTAAGGCTGCGGTCGAAGCGGCCGGCGGCAAGGTCGCCTAAGTTCATGGCTGATCGGGACCTCAGTTCGAATCCGGTGCGCGAGCTCGTCCGGCGGTTTCTGATCACCTTCCTGTTGGGAGTGGTGGTCTACCGTCTTGGCGTGTTCGTGCCCATTCCCGGCGTCGAATTTCAGGCCCTGCGCCAGATCGTCGGCGGCGATAGCGATAGCCCATTGGCGGCTATCCTGCGCTACGCCGACATGTTTAACGGTGGCGCCATCGCCAACGCATCTATTTTCGGTTTGGGCATCATGCCCTACATCTCGGCGAGCATTATTATGCAGCTGCTGACGCATAGCTTCCCGGCGCTGAAACAGCTCCAGAAGGAAGGCGAAGGCGGTCGGCGCAAGATCAATCAGTACACGCGCTATGCGACGCTGGGTCTGTGTTTGGTGCAAGCAGCGATGGCCTCGATGGCGCTTTATAACTTTACCGACGACGAGACCGCCGGTCTCGTCAGCCCTGAATATACGCGCATGCAATTCATTCTGCAGGCGACGTTGGTGATCACGACCGGATCGATGGTGCTGCTGTGGATTTCGGAGCAGATTACCAAGTTCGGCATCGGCAACGGGGTCTCGATCGTCATCATGATCGGCATTCTCTCATCGATGCCGGGTGCGTTCAGCGGTTTCGAAGGTGACCTTGCCAGTTATCTGGGCGTCTTCCTGCTCTGCATCGCGATCATTGCCGCCATCGTCGTGGTGGTGCAAGCGGTGCGCAAGATTCCGCTCGAACAGCAGCGGCGCATTCAGGGTAACAAGGTCTACGGCGGTGCGTCGACGACCCTGCCGCTGAAGCTCAACCAGGCCAACGTGATCCCGGTCATTTTTGCTTCGCCGGTGATGGTGGTGCTCGGGTACATCGCGACCTTGCAGATCCTCCAGGCTGGCAGCCTGATGGGCTACGGCACACCCGGTTACCGCTACGTCTTCGCTGCCCTGATCATCGCCTTTACGTTCTTCTACATCAGCATCACGTTCGATCTCAACGACCTGGCCAATCATTTCAAGCAGGCCGGTTTCTTCGTCCGCGGCATCAAGCCCGGCCGTAACACGGTCGAATTCCTGCGCCACCACATGATGCGCATCACTTTTGTCGGTGCCGTCTTCCTGGCGATCATCGCCATCGTCCCTGAGATGATTGGCAATAATATTCTCGGATCCGGTGGCCAAGCGTTGATGGGTGGTACCGGTTTGCTGATCGTCGTCGGTGTGTCGCTCGACGTCATGCAGAAGGTCGCGGCGTTCTTCCTCGCCCAACAGTATCAAGGCCTCGGCGGCGGGGCTCCGACCACGCCCAATGCTCCGGCCAAGGGCCTCGGCGGCCTCCTCGGTGGACCAAAGAAAACGGCGAAGCGGTTCTGACCATGGCCAAAGAAGATAACATTCGGCTCGAAGCGGTCGTGAAGGAAAGTCTGCCCAATGCGCGCTTCAAGGTGAGCGTGCAAATGCCTGGCGGTGCCACTCACGACATCCTCGCCCACATCTCCGGAAAGATCCGGCAGAATTACATCCGCATCCTCCCTGGCGATAAAGTGACGATTGAATTGTCACCCTACGACCTGACCAAGGGTCGTATCGTCTACCGAGAAGCCTGACCCCGGAGTCTCCCATGAAGGTTCAATCGTCCGTTAAGCGTCGCTGCGAAAATTGCAAAATCATTCGCCGCAAGGGCAAGGTCTACGTGATCTGCTCCGACCCCAACCACAAGCAGCGTCAGGGCTGATTGTAAAGGAATCCTGTTATGCCCCGTATTCTCGGCGTCGACATCCCCAACAACAAGAAGGCGCCTTACTCATTGGCGTACCTCTATGGGATTGGCCTGCACCAGGCTGAGATCATCTGCACCAAGTGCGAGATTGATCCCAACAAGCGTGCCTTCCAGCTCACGGAAGAAGAGCTCGGTCGTTTGTCCTCGTTCATCGAGTCGAACTACGTGATCGAAGGCGCGCTGCGCCGTGAGATCCAGGCGAACGTCCAGCGTTTCAAGGAGATCGGCTGCTACCGTGGCTTCCGCCACGCGCGCAATCTGCCGGTCCGCGGTCAGCGTTCGCGCACCAATGCGCGTACCCGTAAGGGCAAGCGCAAGACCGTCGCTAACAAGAAGATCCTCCGCAAGTAATCGGGAAGCAGAAACACTATGGCTTACGCGAAGAAGAAGGCGAAGAAGACGTTGCGCAATGGCATCGTCCACATCAATTCGACCTTCAACAACACCATCATCACCTTCACCGACGCCAATGGCGAGGTCGCCGCGTGGGAATCCGCCGGTTCGATCGGTTACAAGGGCAGCCGCAAGTCGACGCCCTTCGCCGCCCAGTTGGCGATGGAGAAGGCCGCCGACAAGGCTGGCAAGATGGGCCTCAAGGAAGCCGAAGTCCGCGTGCGCGGTCCCGGCGCTGGTCGCGAAAGCGCCATCCGCGCCCTGATCAACAGCGGTATCACCGTCAAGGCGATCATGGACGTCACGCCCCTGCCGCATAACGGCTGCCGTCCGCGCAAGAAGCGCCGCGTCTAATAAACCCGCGCTGCTGTCGTTGTCCTCTCTTTTTGTCTCCCCGTTTTCATCTCTGAGGTCTCCATGCGTATTCGTTGGCGCGGTTTCGAACTCCCCACCCGGGTCGACAAGGTCGACGGCTCCGGCTTGGCAAATTTTGCCAAGTTCCACGCCGAACCGTTCGAGCGTGGCTTTGGCACGACCATCGCCAACAGCCTGCGTCGCGTGCTCTTGAGCTCGATCCAGGGCGCTGCCGTGCGCTCGATCCGCATCCAGGGTGCGAACAACGAGTTCACCACGCTGGACGGCGTCTATGAAGACGTCACCCAGATCGTGTTGAACATCAAGCGTCTGCGCCTGCGCCTGCACAGCGATGAGAACGTCGTCATCCGTCTCGAGAAGTCCTCGGCTGGCCCCGTGCTCGCCGGCGACATCACCCCGCATCAGGATGTTGAGATCATCAATCCTGATCTGGTCGTGGCGAATCTGACCAAGGATGTCCGCTTCGTGCTCGAGATGGACGTTGGCAGCGGTCGTGGCTTCGTGCCCGCCGAAGCGCAGCGCTTCGATGGCGCGCCGGTCGGCACCATCGCCGTCGACTCGATCTACAGCCCGGTCCAGCGCGTGGCCTTCGACGTCAGCCCTGCCCGTCTGGGCAAGCGCACCGACTTCGAAGCTCTCGACCTCGAGATCTGGACCGACGGTTCGATCACGCCGGAGCTGGCTCTGGTCGAAGCGACCAACATCCTGCGCAAGCACCTGAACCCCTTCGTGAAGTATTTCGAGCTCGGCCGCGATCTCGAAGTCAGCGCCCTCGGCGACATGGTCATCGAAGGCGATATCGAACGCACGACGCTGCTGGCCAAGCAGATCACTGCGCTCGATCTCTCGGTTCGCACCGAGAACGCCTTGCGCGCGGCCAACATCAAGTTGGTGGGCGACCTCGTTGTCATGGACGAAGGTGAAGTCTCGGCTATTCGCAACCTCAGCAAGCTCGCCACCAAGGAACTGAAGAAGAAGCTCGCCGACCGCGGCCTCTCCTTCGGCATGCGCCTCACCCAGAAGGCCGAAGCCTGAGCTTCGGTCGCCCTAGACGCCCTCGAACACTGGAATACCTGTCATGCGCCATCTCGTCGACCATCGTAAACTGGGCCGTACCTCGGAGCACCGCGCTTCGCTGCTGCGCAACCTCGTCGTCTCGCTCATCGAGCACGGCCGCATCAAGACCACCATCACGAAGGCCAAGAACCTGCAGCCCTTCGTGGAGAAGCTGATCACCACCGCCCGCGGCGGCGACCTGCACGCCCGCCG
>CAYQAQ010000144.1:0-7408 GCA_964415495.1 uncultured candidatus Brocadiaceae bacterium
CTTCTACGAGAAAACCGCCCCGATCACCCCGCTCAAGAAGAGTACCATTGCCATCATCGGCTATGGCAGCCAAGGCCATGCCCACGCGCAGAACCTACGCGACAGCGGTCTGACGGTTATCGTCGGCAACCACGACAAGACCTCGGCCAACGCCAAGCTCGCGTCCAGCCACGGTTTCAAAGTGCTCGCCATCGCTAACGCCGTGGCGCAGGCCGACGTCGTCATGTGCTTGGTGCCCGATGAATTCGCGCCCGAAGTCTACGACCAGCACATCGCGCCTAATCTCAAGGACGGCGCCTTGTTCATGGTCGCGCATGGTTTCAACCTGCACTTCAAGTTCATCAAACCGAAGAAGACCATCGACGTCGCGATGATCGCGCCCAAGGGCCCCGGCCACACGGTGCGCAGCGAATACCTCAAAGGCGGCGGCGTGCCGGCCCTGGTCGCGGTGTTTCAGGATGCCACCAAGACCGCGCTCAAGCGCGCGCTCGCCTACGGCAACGGCGTTGGCGGTGCTCGCGCTGGCATCATCAAGACCACGTTCAAGGATGAGACCGAAACCGATCTCTTCGGCGAACAGACCGTGCTCTGCGGTGGCCTGTCTGAGCTGGTGAAAACCGGCTTCGACGTGCTGGTCAAAGCCGGCTATCCGCCCGAGATGGCGTACTTCGAATGTCTGCACGAGGTCAAGCTGATCGTCGACCTGATGTACCAGGGCGGCCTGAGCTACATGCGCTACTCGATCTCGAACACCGCTGAGTTCGGCGATTACCACACCGGCCCCAAGATCATCACCAAGCAGACCCGCAAGGCGATGGAGAAGGCGCTCAAGGAAATCCAGAACGGCAAGTTCGCCAAGACCTTCCGCGCCGAATGCGCGGGCGGCAAGAAGCAGATGACCAAGATCCGCAAGTCGGAAGCCAACCTGCAGATCGAAAAGACCGGTCGCCAGCTGCGCAAGATGATGAAATGGATCGACTCGAAAGAGATTCGGAAGTAGAGGAGCGAGGAGAGAGCGGCGAGCGGCGAGCGGCGAGGTGCCCTTAGGGGGCGCTTCGTTCGACGCGCTGAACGCAGTCACGAAAGCGGCCCGGGGTTTTCCCCGGGCCGCTTTTGGTTTCTGGTTCCTGGGACCGCGGCCCACTGGGCCGCACTTGCGCTGAGCCACTGGCGCACCGTCGCAGCGTTTACCCTCACAACAGCGGCCCGGGGGTTTCCTCGGGCCGCCGGGTATTATGGTCAACTGATAGAAACCCACTGACCTCGTCCTGAACCTCGCCCCTCGCCCCTCTCTCCCCATGACCCTGATCGACCGTCTTCAGCAGCTCAATGCCATCGGCATCGCCCTGTCGGCAGAGCGTGATCCGGAGCAGTTGGTCGAGCAGATCCTGCTTGGAGCAAAAGAACTGACCAATGCCAATGCCGGCACCATCTATCAGATGGCCGACGATGGGCAGAGCCTGCGCTTCCGCATCATCCGCAATGACCGTTTGAAATTGGCGATGGGCGGCAGCTCAGGGCTGCCGATCACGTTCCCATCGGTGCCGTTGACCAGCAGTGACGGCACGCCCAACCATACGTCCGTCGTCGCTCATGCCGTGCTCAATCGCAGCACCGTCAATATCGCCGACGCCTATCGCGCCGAGGGTTTCGACTTTACGGGCACGCGCGCTTTCGATCAGCGCACCGGCTACCGTTCGGTGTCCTTTCTCACCGTGCCGATGGAGAATCACGAAGGCGAGATCATTGGCGTGCTCCAACTCATCAACGCTCGCGACGATGCGGGGCAGGTGGTGCCGTTTTCAGCGGCGGATCAGAAGCTGGCGGAAAGCCTGGCTAGTCAGGCGGCGACAGCGCTGACCAAACACGAGTTGATTGATGGCATGCGCGAGTTGTTCGAGGCCTTCATCAAATTAATCGCCACCGCCATCGACGAAAAATCTCCGTACACCGGTGGCCACTGCCGACGGGTTCCAGAACTTACCCTGTTGTTGGCTGACGCGGCAGATGCGATGCAGCAAGGGCCGATGGCCGGCTTCCGCATGAGCGAAGCCGACCGCTATGAACTCAAAATCGCGGCGTGGTTGCACGATTGCGGCAAAGTCACCACGCCGGAATGGGTGATCGACAAAGCGACCAAACTGTCGGCGATCTTCGATCGCATCGGCCTGATCGAAACACGTTTCGCCGCTGCCAAAGCCCAGGCGGAAACCGCGCTCTGTCGCGGCCTGTTGGCAGGCGGCGATGCCAAGGCCTTGCAGGCAGCGTACGATGATGCGATCAGCGATCTCGATGCGTCACTCGCGTTTATCAAGCGCATGAACACTGGCGCCGAATATCTGCATCCGGAGCACCAACAGCGCATCCGCGATCTGGCCCATCGCACCTGGATTGGTCCCGATGGACGTCAGCAACCGCTGCTCAGCGCGGATGAAATTTTGCATCTGACCATTGCCAAGGGCACCTTGACCGACGATGAGCGCAAGATCATCAACCATCACATCGTCGCGACCATTCGCATGCTCGAATCGCTGCCGTATCCGAAGCATCTGCGCCGCGTGCCCGAGTTCGCTGGCGGCCACCACGAACGCATGGACGGTCGTGGTTACCCCAAGGGTCTCACCCGCGACCAAATGTCGGTGCAGGCGCGCATCATGGGCATCGCCGACATTTTCGAAGCCCTCACCGCGCGCGATCGGCCCTACAAAAAGGCCTACACGCTGTCGCAGGCCCTGACCATTCTCGGCAAGATGAAGCTCGATGGCCATATCGACCCCGACCTGTTCGACGTGTTTATCGCCAGCGGCGCGTGGCGCACCTACGCCGAGCGCTTCCTCGATCCGGAACAGCTTGACGAGGTCGAGCTCAGCCAGCTGCCAGGCTACACTCCGCTAACCTGACGTAGAACGTCACGGCGGAATATCCGCTGGCGTATGGATGTGAAACGGTTCCGCGCCATAGGCGACCTTGGCCACATGGCTATCGGCGAAAAGGTAATTCGCATGCTGTGGCCCATGCCGCAGGCCCGCGCTATTTCTTTCTGACCGGGTGCGTCGAAAGCCACCGCTGGCTACATCCTCTGCGGCCAAGGTCACAACTTTACGCCTGCAAAGCAGGCCTTGGTGACGCGCACGGCGAGTACGTTGGGCTACCGCCCCAACGCCGCCGCGCGCGCGACCTCGCTCGGTCGGTTCAACGCCATCGGCGTGATCCACAGCAACGTGGGTTGGCCGCGCAGTGTCCTCGGCTCAGCGTTGCTGCAGGGCCTGCAGCACGGCGCTGACGCCGCGGGCCTGCCCTTGACCGTCCTTTGACGATGCCACCTTGAGTGATGCCGAACGTATCCCCCGCATCCTCAGCGATCTTGCCGTCGATGGCCTGGTGATGAACTATAAGTTCGCCGTGCCGCCGCGTTTGGTGACGCTGCTCGATGAGGCGCGTCTCCTGGGTGAAGCCGCTGTCGCCATGCTCCAGCGTTTACTGTCTGGAACCAAACGGGTGGCCGCGAGCGCCCTGCCTATGCGCTTGCTCCCCGGCAGCAGTTGCACGCCGCCAAGCTGAGAGGAAGGATTTACGCATACGTCGCCGCCACCGTGATCGGAAAATTCACCGAACGCGCAATGAAGCATTGCTGGTGCGCTTCGTGGTGGAGGGCATCGGCCTTGGCGGCGTCGGCGCCGGGGGCCAGGGTGATGCGCGGGCGCAGCGTCATCGCGGTCATCGCGAAGGTATCGCCGATCCACGACAACGTGCCTTCGGGCTGGTCGGTGTAGGCGATGACGCCAAGGCCGTTACGGGCGGCGAGATAGAGCCAGGTCAGCAGATGACACGAGGCTACGGCACCGAGCAGGAGCTGTTCGGGGTTCAGCCGCGTCGCATCGCCGAGGAAGTTCGGGTCGGCTGAAGCAGCAATGATCTTGCCGTCGCCGTAGTCCAAGGTCAGCGCGCGGCTGAAGGTTTTCGGATCGGTAGCGGGGCCGGCGGCGGCGCCGGTCCAGATCAGGTCGCAGACGTAGCGGTGCGGTTTGGGCGGCATGGGGCCATCGGATCGACGGCGCGGGGTATGACCAGGAGAAACGGCCGGTATGTGGGGGCTTCAGTGGGTGGGTGGGGGACCCCTTGCGTTGCCGCGTTCCCACGCTGGACTCCAGCCTTTTCGTTCGCTGGCGGCGGCCAGCCGGCCAGCAGAGAGGCGCACATGCACGTAGGGGCAGACGTTGGCGGCACCAAGACCAATCTGGCCTTGGTTGATGCGCGGGATCCGTCGCGCTTCCTGTGCGAAGATCACGTCGCCAGTAGTGACTACGGCGATCTGGCCGCTCTCGTGCGTGGGTTCCTGGCGCGCGCGGGAGCGACGGCGCGCACCGCATGCCTAGCAGTGCCGGGTCCCGTGTTGGGCGGGCGGGCCGAACTGACCAATCTCGCCTGGGTCTGCGTCGAGAGCGACTTGGCGCGCGATCTCGGTTTGCGACACGTGCGCTTGATCAATGATCTGGTCGCCACCGCCACCGGCATCGATCTGCTGCCGGCAAGCGACGTGGTGACGATTCATCCCGGCGCTGGCGGGGTGGCACCAGAAGCGGGACAGGTGCGCGCCGTCATTGCGCCCGGCACCGGCCTCGGCGAGGCCTTCTGCGTGCACAACGGGGAGCGCTGGTTGGTGCGGCCTGCCGAAGGTGGCCACGCCGCCTGGGCCCCGCGCAGCGAGGTCGAAGCGGATCTGTGGCACTACATCTACGCCCGTGATGGATTCGTGTCGGTGGAAAGCGTGTGTTCGGGCTTGGGACTCGCCAATATCTGGCGTTGGCTGGGCGTGCGCGGCCGCGGCAGTGAAGCGCCGTCGTTGACGCAGCACATCCACACGGCACCGGATCCGACCCGCGCGATCATGGAGCATCGCGCTGACAGCGAGCGCTGCGCGCTCGCGATTGAGACCGTGGTCGATCATCTCGCTGGCGAAGCCGCGGATATCGCGGTGCGCCTGTTGCCAGCCGGTGGCATCTTTCTTGCCGGTGGCCTGCCGCCGCGCCTGTTGCCCTTGCTTCAGGGCGACCGCTTCCTCCAGTGTTATCTGGCGCATCCTCGGCTGGGTTATGTGCATCGCTCGGTGCCCGTGCGGGTGGTGATGAATCCGAAGGCGGCCCTGTTCGGGACCATCGCCAATGGCCTCGACTTCCGGCTGTGACAACGAAAATCGCCTGATTTCTACATATTTTTCAGGTCACGTCGGCCTTGGCTACCGTTTATTTGGTGCACCCAGGCCCAGCCATGACCAGCGCCACGCTCATCCCGCCCACTCCGTCATCGCGCCGGTCGCTGATCGTCAAGATCCGTGATGAGGACATCCCGCGGGCGAACGGTCGCCGTGGTCGCCGGCTGAGCTGGCGCAGCCTGCGCGTGGGCCCAGTCGACAGCGAGACCGTCCGCCTGCGCGCCTAGTCTCACCGAGTTGGAGGGGAAGGGAGTGAGAGGGGTCTCAGCAGGGCCTGCATTGCGCCAAGGACACCCCTGGCCCCCACGCTGCCGGCCATAGGCTGCCCCTCTTCCGGGACATGGCCACCAGCGATCACGACATCCAGGACCCGCCATTGGTGGATGAGAAGGCGACCGATGTGCAGGCGGACGCACGTCCGTCTGGTGATCTGGATTTGGGCTATCAGGTCGCGATTGATCAGTTCAGCGGCCCACTCGACCTGCTGCTGTATCTCGTCAAACGCACCGAAGTCGACATTGTCGACATTCCGCTGGCGACGATTACCGATCAATTCGTCGCCACGCTGGCGGCGTGGCAGTCCTTGGATCTGGACGTTGCGGGTGACTTCATTGTCATGGCGGCGGCGCTGCTTGAGTTCAAGGCGCGCCAGCTGGTGCCCCCGCCCGAGCGTGCCGAAGGCGACCCCGGCGAAAGCGATGACTTCGAAGATGTTCTCGATCCGCGCGCCGACCTGATCCAGCGCCTGCTGCAATACCGCCGCTTCAAGGATGCGGCGGTGTTGCTCGATGAGCACGAAGCGCTGCGCAGCCGCATGGCGGTGCGCCAGATGCGCGAAGCCATCCCCGAGGATGTCGCGAACGAACCCGAGATCGAACTCACCGATCTCGATGTGCATCAGCTCTACCGCAGCTTCGAATTACAAATGGCGCGCATCAGTGGCCTGGGACCACGCCGGGTCGTGCTCGACGAAATCCCCATCGACGTCCGTATCCAACGCCTGATCGACACCTTGCAGGCCAATAAGCATGCCTCGCTCTCGCGCCTGCTCGGCGAGGAACGCTCGCGTGGCTCGCAGGCGGGCGTGCTGGTTGCGTCGCTAGAAATCGTGCGCCAGCGTTTTGCCGAAGTCAATCAGCTCGAACAGTACGGCGAAGCCGATCTGCGCTGGCGTGAAATTGAAGAACGCGGCATCGCCACCGAGCTGCCGCTGGAAGAAGCCGAACCGCTAGGTCGTCGCCGTCGCCGCCCACCGCTGGTCACCTTTGCCGCCCCGGCCACCGAGACACCCACCGAGGCCAGCGAAGCTACTGAAGCCGCAGAGGACGCTGCCGAGCAAGCGGCCGCCGAAGCCGAAGGCCGCGTCGAAACCGACGAGCAACGCTTTCTGCGCGAATTGGACGAAAGCTGCAATCTCAGTGCGGTGCTCGCCACGGTCGCCGATGTCGAAAGCGCCTTCATCGCCACGTGGCAGGCGACGCATGACGGCGAGTTGCCGCCAACGATCGCGGTTGAGCGTGCCGCCGAATACGCCGCCAAAGAAGAAGCTCAGCGCCAAGCCGCTGCCAAAGAAGCCGAGCGCGTCGCGCGCGACGCCGAACGGGCCGCGCGTGCCGCCGCGCGCGCCGAACAGCGCAGCGCGCAGTGGACTGAACGCAAAGATCAGATTTTGGCCGCGCGGGCGAAGCGTGAGGCCGCAGCAGCCGAGGCTGGCGTTACGGAGGAGCCGCCCAGCACGCCAGGAGCCGCCACGCCAGTAGGTCCTGAGGCCGATCAGCGCGTTGACAGCGAGAGTGTGGCTCCTGTTTCTGCAGCCGAAGGTGCCGACACGCCAGCTCCGGACGCTGTGCAGACGCTGTCGGAAATGGCCGTACCAACGTCTCCCGTTGCACCGTTGGTTTGCGTTACTGAAGCGACGGCAGAGCCGGCTGCCGTAGGATTGGTCGACGTGATCACGGTCGACCAGTCCGACCGCCCCACGGCCGTCACCGAAATCGCAGAAGCCGCGCCACCAACAAGTGAGCCTACGCCGATCGAGACTGACCGCACGACGGCCGTCACCGTGATCGCGGAGATTGAGCCGACGACGAATGATCGAGCACCCATCGACCCGTCGGATCGTCCGACCGCGGTGACCGAGATCCCAGAGGTTGAGCCGACGACGAATGAACCAGCGCCAGCGGACCCAGAGCCGGT
>CAYQAQ010000145.1:0-7369 GCA_964415495.1 uncultured candidatus Brocadiaceae bacterium
CCTCGTGCGGCGTCCGAGGTCGAACTGGCGCTCGACCCTCCCAGGGAGAAGCCTGCGAGAACGTCGAACAATCGTGTCAAAACGACCCGAAATCATTGGCACGATGCGCGCAATGACCCAGCGTACCCCGTCGAAAGGCGTGCCATGCTGGACCCCAACCGCTTCACCGAACAGACCCGCCGTGCCCTCGTCACCGCCCAGGCCCTGGCGCAGGAGCGCGGCCATACCCAGGTCGGCCCCCTCCATATCGTGCACGCACTGGTCACTGACGACGAGGGGTTGGCCAAGCGGCTCATTACCAAGGCCGGCGGCGATCCCGAGGCCGTACTCGCCGAACTCGAGCGCGGCCTTGCTCAACTCAGCAGCCCATCGCCGGGACCGAGCCAAATCGGTTTTTCGGCTGAGGTCGCCAAAGCTCTGCAAAGCGCTCTCACCGAGGGCGACAAGCGCGGCGATTCGCACCTCGCCGCGGACCGCTTGCTGCTCGCCCTGGCCAAGGACCGCACGGTACTCAAAGCCTTGCAGGCGGGCCGCGTCGAGCTCAAGGCGCTGGAAGATGCCGCCACCGACGTGCGCAAGAACCGCCCGGTGACCAGCGACCAGGCCGAGAATGCGTATGAGGCGCTGAGCAAGTTCGGGCGTGACCTCGTCGCTGCGGCGCGTGAGGGCAAGATCGATCCGGTCATTCGCCGCGTCATCCGCGTGCTGTCGCGGCGCACCAAGAACAATCCCGTGCTGATCGGCGAACCCGGCGTCGGCAAGACCGCCATCGTCGAAGGCCTCGCCGTGCGCATCGTCAAGGGCGACGTGCCGGAAGGCCTCAAGGATCGCACTGTCATCGCGCTCGATCTCGGCAGCCTGGTCGCTGGCGCCAAATATCGCGGTGAATTTGAAGAGCGCTTAAAAGGCGTGCTTGATGAAGTGAAGGCCGCCGAGGGCCGCGTCATCTTGTTCATCGACGAAATGCACCAACTGCTCGGTGCGGGCAAGGCCGACGGCGCCATGGACGCCGCCAACCTGCTCAAGCCAATGCTGGCGCGCGGCGAACTGCACTGCATCGGCGCCACCACGTTGGATGAATACCGCAAGCACGTTGAAAAGGACGCCGCTTTCGAGCGTCGCTTCCAGCCTGTCTTTGTCGGCGAGCCCACCATTGACGACACCATCTCGATCCTGCGCGGTATCCGCGAGCGCTATGAATCGCACCACGGCGTGCGCATTCAAGACGCGGCGTTGGTTGCAGCGGCGAAGCTCTCGCATCGCTACATCGCTGATCGCTTTCTGCCCGACAAGGCCATCGACCTCGTCGATGAGGCGTGCGCCAATGCGCGCGTCGAACTTGACTCATCGCCAGCGGAAATCGATGCCCTCGAACGCCGTCGTCTGCAACTCGAAGTCGAAGCCACCGCCCTGGCGCGCGAGACGGACGCCGATTCCAAGGCGCGTCTGAGCACAGCCCAGAGCGAGTTGGCCCAGGTGAAGGAACAACTCGGAACGCTCAACGCCCAATATCAGACGGAAAAACAGCAGGTAGATGCGGTCCGCACTGTGCGCAAGGACTTGGAAGCCGCCAAGCAGGCGATGGAGGAAGCCGAGCGCAAATACGACCTCGGCAAAGTCGCTGAGCTGCGCTATGGCCGCATTCCCGAACTGGAAGCCCAGCTCGCGGCGGCTGCCAACCGGCCCGACGACGGCTCGTTACTCACTGAATCAGTCGGCCCCGACGACATCAGCGCGGTGGTCGCGCGCTGGACCGGCATTCCCGCCGACAAGCTCAAGGCCAGCGACCGCGAACGTCTGCTCAACCTGGGCACGCATCTGCATCGTCGTGTGGTTGGCCAAGACGAAGCCGTCGAAGCGGTCAGCGATGCGATTCTGCGCTCGCGCGCCGGACTCGCCGATCCCAAGCTGCCGATGGGCGTCTTCCTCTTTCTGGGGCCCACGGGCGTCGGGAAAACCGAACTCGCCAAGGCGCTCGCCAGCGAGTTGTTCGACGACGAGAACCACATCGTCCGCATCGACATGAGCGAATACCTCGAACCGCACAGTGTCTCGCGCCTGATCGGCGCGCCGCCGGGATACGTCGGCTACGACGAAGGCGGCCAGCTCACCGAGGCGGTGCGTCGTCGCCCGTACACGGTGGTCCTGCTCGACGAAGTCGAAAAAGCGCACCCGCAGGTGTTCAACACGCTGCTGCAGGTGTTCGACGATGGTCGTCTCACCGACGGCCAAGGGCGTACAGTGAATTTCAGCAATACCGTGGTGATCATGACCTCGAACCTGGGCTCCGACGCCATCGCCGCCGGCTTGACTGCCTCGGGCGAACTCGCGCCGGGCGTGCGCGACCAGGTCATGGCGTCCGTGCAGCGCCATTTCCGCCCGGAATTCCTCAACCGCTTGTCCGACATCGTGCTGTTCAGCCCGCTCACCCGCGAGCACCTGCGCGGCATCGCCAGCATCCAGATCGAGCGCATCGCCGCGCGCCTACGCGAGCGCCGCATCACCCTGGTGCTCACTGATGCCGCCATCGAGCGCATCATCAAGGAAGGCTACGACATGCACTTCGGTGCCCGCCCGCTCAAGCGCTACCTCGAGCGGCAGATCACCAATGCACTGTCACGGCGCATCCTCGACGGGTCGCTGCCGGATGGCAGCACGGTGCAGATCGTGCCGGGGGCGGAGACGGGATTGATAGTGGAGCGGGAGTCAGCGGGGGCTGCCGCTGGAATATAATCCGACTGGTCCCCACCGTTCCCATATCAACTCAGCCAAACGCGCGCCTCGAACCATGGCCCCGGATTCCTCCTGATACTGGGCCAAAGGCCACCACCGCTGCACGGTTTCCTGATCAAGGCCGAACGGGGCAAAGCGCGCACGAATGATGAGATCAGGCTGCAAGCCCCGCCCGTCCGGGTCGGATCCTGACAGCGGATGAATAAGGATGACCAGAAAGGACTCTGTTGTCGGATCCAGGACGGCCACAGATTCACCTTCGCTGAGGAGCATCTGCTTCGGTTCGGAGATGCCCGCGATGCGTGGTGCCCGGTCCGGCCAGTCCGGCACCAGCGCGCACGCCAATCCCGCTGCAGCCAAGTCTGCTACGCGATGACGACGCAGCCATCGTTGCTGCCCATCGCTCGTCGTGCGGTACCACACGACTCCCCAAGGTGGTGACCCACGAATATGACCGACCGACACGCCCATTGAGGTTGCTCGCGTCTGGTACCGCATATCAATCGCGCACCAACGCCCCACGACCAGCATCGTGATCACGAGCAGGACCGCCCCTCCACCACCACACCACGCACTACGTTGCCAGACCTTATGGCGACGATGGCACCAAGCCCTCCACAAGAGGACCAGCAGGGTGGGAATTGCGGTCCACCACCACCACGCCCACCACGGATGGAATTGGAATATTCCCGCGACCACGTGTGCCATTGCCACCGCGCCAGCAAGCGTGAACCAGGCATCGCGGGGACCTCTCCGACTGCAGGCGGGGATGATCAGGGTCGATACCACCGCCACCAATCCCGCCGTGACCACCACGCCCCAACCAGCCGCAATCGTCAAACAATCGTTGAGCGCGGTTCCAAACCGACCCCGCAACGACTCCGACAGGTACCACGCATCGAGCACTGGAGCCACGTTCCACACCCCCACCCCCTGCCATGGTTGGTCGGAAATCAATGCCAATGCACTACGCCACAACGTCCAACGACTCGCCATGGAGGCGTCCCCGCGGACACCCTCCGCCACTCGATCGAGCACCTGACCACCAGTGATAACCGCGATGACGACATACAACACCAGCCATATGCCCGCGAGACGCCACGGCACCACGTAGCGCCATCCCAGAACCGCCATACCAACAACCGTGGCCAGCAATCCCGCCCGTGACTGAGTCGCCACACTGAGGACCAGCGCCGGAATCAGACCGACGATGACGCCTGCGATAGCCACCGGCCGCCATCCGCGCCGCCAAGCGGCAACGACTATGACCAAAAACACCAGCGTTGCGACCGCCAGCATCAAGCCCGCGATATTGGCCGTTGGAAACGGTCCGGTCCAGCGCACTTAGGGCCGCCGCTCGCCCTTCTGGGCATTGAGCCAGGAGACGATGGATTGCATCACCTGCCCATGCCAATCACCCGGTCCCTTGACCTTACTCGGTAAGGGCCGGATTTCGACGCCTGGGGGGGCCACCTCAACACTCCGACTGAAGGCGAGGACGTGCGCACCCTTCCAACCGATACGCTCCCATTCTTGCAGCACTCTTGATGAAGCACGGATCAAGATCAGGAGATTCGGACGCGGCTGTACAGCGCGTAAAGCGCGCAGATCACCCTCGGTCGGCTCTTCCAAAATGGCCGCCTCCATGGTCCATGGCACTGCGCGGCCCTCGATCCGGCGAGGGGTGGTGAACTGCCCTCCGCCTATCGCCTGGAGGCCCAGGACCTCATAGCCGTGGTCTGCAAGATATTGTCCATTCAAGAGCACATCCTCTGGATGCGTCAGGTAGGATCGGGACACCAGCAACACCCGTCGCTTCAAGGCCCCGGGGCGTGGCTGCGAATGCTGGAAATCTCGCCCGTCATGCGGGACGATCTGAGTCGCTGCGGGCAACTTGGCGACTGCTTCCGCAAATGCGGCGCTCGGGACCCGAGCGCCATCCACCAGCGGCCACTGAGATCGTGGCGGCAGAATGCCATCGGCCTGTTGGCGCATATCGGCCAACCCGGCAAACCAACGCCACACCGCGTCAGCATACTCATTCGGCATGGAATGACGATAGATGGGATTCTTCTGCGCGCGACCACCCCAATTCGGCCGAAAGGTCAGCACAAAAGGATCGCTGCCAGAAGCCTTCAGAGACGCCACAAATAGATCGGTCTCGGGTTTGACGTAATCATATTCACCACTGACCGACAATAGCGGACCAAGGAATGTGGGGCGTTCGGCGAAAACTCGACCGGCCTCTTGCGCATAGGCCTCTACCAGGTCCGGATGCGCCTCCGCGAAGAGATGCGCGGCCGACCCACCGCCCGAACGACCAAAGCAAAACCATTTTCGCCGTGGGATACCGAGACGCTCAACAATAGCATCATACGCCGACAACCACGCTTGACCAGATCCCGACTCAGGGAAATAATAGAAGACTGAGCGGTCACCAGGATCGATATCCGCGTTCGGCCACATTCCCGGGAAGCGCAAGGTGAATATGGTAAATCCATATCGTGCCGCTAAAGGTCGAGCAAATCCCTCGACTGCAGATTTTTCGGTCGGGTACGGAAAGAGAGCCACCACGTCGGCTGCCGAAGGAAGGATGCGACCACTCGCATCAACCGGAACCGTCACATCGCATTGCAATGACGAGTGCGTAGACATCGCACTGGGCACGGTGAAGCTAAATGATTTCAGCTTATGCTCCTTGGCCGCATAGGCATGCCCGCTAGGCCCCTCTGTCCAGGTCAGATCTATCCCAACGTCACTTTTGGCATCAGCCTGATTCACCGGAGGAGCATTGGCAGGGACAACGATAGGCACCTGACCATTGCCTGCGTTTTGCCTCCGCACGTGGAGAGCGGATTGCGTATCGGCATCTGACGAACGCTGGCGGGTAACCTGGGCAGTCACCACTTCGGTGTCAGCGATCCCAACATCTCGCTCCCGAGCCGTCCTCTGATCAGAACGAGGGAACACCTCTGCAGGAGCAGGAATTCGGGAATTGCGCTCTTGGTCGACCGCCCGAGAAGCCGTCACGGACGTCGACACACCCTCCTTGCGCGTCGACCTTAACTCCGAATCGCGCGCGACAGGGCGGATTTCATGGATGATGAGGCCCATTACCAAAAGAGCGCAGGCCGCCACTACCCACGCCGACCAACTTGACTCTTGTGGAGGGCGTGAAATGCGTCGGCGACGGTAACGGCGCGGCCGAGGAACCGAGCGCCGCTTATTCCGAACGGTCATAGCGAGTCACCTCCACCATTCGCTTACTCTTCGCTGCCAGCGCAGAATATCCGCAGAGCTCTCCGACGCATGAATGTGTGACGAAAGCGTCAATGAGGAAAGGGCTACGTACATTGCCGACAATACCTGCTTCCCGTGCCATTCCATCGCAGGGATCATTTTGCAGGCGTTCATGGACATTGCGAAACCGCCACTCTAATCTTCCGTCGTCTTTTCTGACGATTCCCGATTTGGGACTACCC
Source organism: uncultured candidatus Brocadiaceae bacterium (assembly GCA_964415495.1). Classification (GTDB taxonomy): domain Bacteria; phylum Planctomycetota; class UBA11346; order UBA11346; family UBA11346; genus CAYQAQ01. The sequence continues at coordinate 6,216 of CAYQAQ010000145.1, forward strand.
GAACCTCATCAGCCAAATGAAGGGGTATTTCAAATAACTCCGGATCATGGGAGTCTGACCACTTCCACGCCGTCGATGTGCACGTCCAATTCATGACAACTTCACCAGACTGCTCGTCGTATTCAGTGAATTGATATTTACTGGCGAGCTCCACCGATACACCCGGGAGAAGCTCGACCTGATCCATCTCGATTACCTTAAATGAGGTCATCAACAGGAACTTACCGTCATCTCCTACCTTTACGAAAGATTGAGCACTCCAGCCCATTTTAAGCGGCAATAAGTCATGAACGAGTTTCCGCCCTGACCTAATTCCAGAAACAACGACCTCTTCGGGTAACCATGCTATAGACGAGCCATCAGAGACGGAAGCCTGCTCCGGCCACGAAAAGTTCATCCCGCCATGCATCAGCGGGTCTATACGCACAAAGTATGGTGGCAAAAGGTACGCTGAGGGGTACCTCGCCAAAAGCCCCAGGAAAAATGGGTGAATTCTGATCTCGGGCGACAAATTGGCACCCGGCCCTTGGGCAATTGAGAGGCTTCGCGATCTCACATCCAATCGCCGCGAGCCCTCGGCTGTAACCACCGTGACGGATTGACTTACTACAATGCCATCGTGCCTCAGCCCCAATATTTCTATCCTTCTATTTCTTCCGTCCGCTAGGACTCGCGTGTTCTGTCGATGACCATCATCCGACTCCATCGAATATGCCCATTCGAAAGCTTGGCTGGCATTACCCAGCAATTCATTGACGTTTTTACTCTCGGCAGCACTCACCGAAGCAATTAGCAATGAACCCACGCCACATCTCGCGGCAAGCGCCACCTTACGCCGGGAAGCGTCTAACCCACGTCTGATCAACCAGTTAAAGTAGCAAATCGATAAGCAGCGCATGTCAGCTCCTGGCAATGTATATGTGGAGGTTGCGACCCGCATCATGGCTCTACGCAATTCCCGGCGAGCAATGGTTCTCCGCAGGCATCCCCGGAAACTACCTTAACCCGAACTCCGCGAATAGTAATCGTCGTCGACCGAATAGCAATTCCGCACCGTTGACCCGCCAAACGACCCGCAGCGCCCGTCCCTGTTCAAGCGAATCGCACCCGAATCGTGGACCCGAATCGTGGACATGCACTCAAAGAAAGTCCAT
>CAYQAQ010000146.1:0-2670 GCA_964415495.1 uncultured candidatus Brocadiaceae bacterium
GACGGCCGACTGTTGCCGCGACTGACCGCCCGGGTTCCCCCTCGCGGTGCATAGGATCCGGTCGTCGCCCGTTTTTCACCCTGACGGTAGGTGCGAGCCGCGACCCAAGCCCGGCGCAGCGCAGCTATCAGGTGCAATTGGATGAGCGCGATACAGCCCAGCGCGGTGAGCGACAGCACCAGAATCGACCCGCCGACATCGAGATGGCGACGCAGCAGACCACCGGGAAAATCAGGCAGCTCAGCAGGCGCGACTGGACCGACCAGAATCCAGCCAACATTGCCGCCCAGCCCCGCTAAGCGCTGCATGTCCCAGCGCAGCAACAGGCCCTGGAAGCTATCGACCGGCAGGAAATGAACGAGGCCGGCTAGAATCGGCAGCAGCAGAATACACGCGGTCAAGCGCCGGGGCAGATGGTGAAAGCCAGACCGCGACACCAGGGACCAGCCGAGGCCAATAAAGCCAATCGGGACCAGGAGGGCCGCCACACCCCAGGACCCGATGACGTGATGCGCAACCCAGGCTCCGGCCGGACCCAGCAGATTAGAACCTGTTGGGTTCGCACCTTGGACCTGATCCGGCTGGTAGCTGCCAAAGGCGAGGAGCAACACGACAGCGACCGCAGTAGCCGCCAACGCGATCAGGACAGCAACGCCTCGATTCACGGAATCCCCTCCAAGCCGGCAGCCTAGGGTGGGTCGGCGGTGGCTCCAGCTGTCGCCGCCGGAGGGTCGCACCGTGACCCAGGCAAGCCAGAGAGACCCTTGCCAAGCGGGGGGTGGCCTCTAGCATCCCGCCCTCTTCGCCAAGCATTTGACTGACACAGGGGGTCTCTTATGGCACACAAGATGGGTACTGGCTCGACCACCAACGGTCGGGACTCCAACGCACAACGTCGCGGCATCAAAGCCTATGGCGGCGAAGCTGTTCGGGCGGGTTCGATCATCGTCCGCCAGGTCGGCACCAAGTTCAAGCCGGGCACCGGCGTTGGCCTGGGTCGTGACTTCACGATCTACGCCACCATTGATGGCTCGGTGCGCTTCCGCAACCGCTTCATCGATGTGGTACCGGTCGCTGTTTAACTTTTAAAGCGCAGTGCGCGCTGGCGAGAACCCACAGCCTCTGGCTGTGGGTTCTTTCGTTTATGGACGTATCGTCCGGCGTCAGCACCAGTGCGGTCGGAATTCGTACTGGTAAGGCCCCATGTGTCTCCGCAGGTACTGCATGGTGGACGCAGGACGCAGGGCAATAAAAATGAATGAGCCGCTTCCCTTACCCAATGCACACCCACCATCCGTACGCATGAGCGCCAAGCCCGATTCCTTCGCCCTGACCGACCAACTGCGTGACGCGAGGCAGGAGCACCTCCTCGCCCACCTCTCGACGTTGCCTGAGAGTGACCGTGCCGCTTTCGTCGAGCGCTTGGCGGCCATCGATTGGCAGGAACTGCAGCATCACGCCGAGCCGCCGGCAGTAGACGCCGTCGGACCCAGCCGCGTCGTGACGCTGCAGCAGCGCCATGAGCGCAGCGCAGCTCTGCAAGCCGCAGGCGAAGCCGCGTATCGTGCTGGTGCCGTGGCAGTGCTGATGGTCGCGGGTGGTCAGGGCACGCGGCTAGGTTCCAGCGCGCCGAAGGGCTGCTTCAGCATCGCACCGCATTCAGGCAAGAGCATCTATCAATTGCAGGCGGAAAAAGTGCTGTCGTTGTCGCGCCGCAGTGGCCGCCGGGCGCCCTTCCTGGTCATGACCTCGCCGATGACCGATGCGGAGACGCGCGACTTTTTCGCAGCGCATGGCTACTTCGGCCTCGACGCTGATCAGGTGCGCTTTTTCAGCCAGGGCACCGTGCCGAGTCTCGACCGCGATGGTCGCGCCCTGCTCGCGGCTCCGGGCAAACTGCTGGAAAACCCGGACGGCCACGGCGGCTGCTTCACCGCGCTGGTGAAATCCGGCCAACTCGCGCGCTTGGTCGCGGAAAATATTCGCCAGATCGTCTACATCCAGGTCGACAACATTCTGGCCCCGGTCGACGATCCCGATCTCGTCGGCCTCGCCGAGATCGAGCAGACCGACGTTATCACCAAGGTCCTCGAGAAAGCGCATCCCGACGAGAAGGTCGGCCATCTCGTACGCCTGGGCGAACGCGACCGCATCGTCGAATATACCGAAGTCACCCCCGAGCAAACGCGCGCCAGAAATGCCGCCGGCGAACTGATCTATCGCTGGGGATCCCCCGCTATGCATTGCTGGAGCGTGGCGTTTCTTGCCGGCTTAGCGCAGCGCGGCTACCAAGTGCCGCTGCATCGCAGCGCCAAACCACTCAAGGCGTGGGTCGATGGCGACGTTAGGGAAGTACCCGGCTGGAAATCAGAACGCTTCATCTTCGATCTCATTCCTGAGGCCCAGGTCAGTCTCGGCCTGCAACTCGACCGCGATGGCGAATTCGCGCCCGTGAAAAATAAAGATGGTGCGGATAGCCCCCACACCGCGGTTGAATTCGCGCATCGCCAATACGTCGCTTGGCTGAGTGAAGCTGGCGTCGCGGTCAAATTGCCAGAAAACGCACGCATCGAGATCAGCCCGATTTTCGCGGCGACGCGCGCACAGTTCCTTGCACGTTGGGATCAGCGCGTAAATGAATTGCGCGGCGATTTTTATCTCGAAGCGTAA
>CAYQAQ010000146.1:2680-5418 GCA_964415495.1 uncultured candidatus Brocadiaceae bacterium
AGGTGCATCCTCGCTGATCTCCCCTTATGGCTTGACCTTACCCGTGCGGCGACGGGTTCGGCGGATTGGGGCTGATTGAGCTTCCGGCAATCGTGCTACGAGATCGTCAAGGTCGATCGTCCCATCACCGTTCTCATCATAGATGGCTAAATCGCGCAAGAGTGACCGCAGCTCCGTCCGGCTGACAACGTCTTTAGCTTCAAGCGCCGCGAGCAACACCACGATAATTCGCGACAAGGTGGCAACCTGATCACGGAGATCCGCGATGCGTCCGGTGTGTTTCAGCCCAAGGTCAACCTGAGTCCGACGTTGGGCGCTGACCTCTCGCTTGAGGGTCCGTATGCGTTCTCTATCCGTGCTGAACAGCTCAGTAAAATCGAACAGCATATTCAACCCACCATCCACCACGTTACGCCAGCGATCAGCACCGCGGCCAAAATGCCCACACCAATCCACAGCCCACGACCTATTCCACTCGACGTCGCAGAACGACGCTGCGCCGCGATGCGCTGCGCGTCATCTGGTGCCTCCATGGTCGCGGCGATCTCACGCGCGAACGTCGCCGCATCGGCAGGCCGGCGATCGGGCGATTTCTCTAACACCCAATCGAGTAAAGCGCACACGCCCTCGGGCAGATCGGCGACCAGATGGCGCGCCGGTGTCGGCGGTTGTTTGAGCACCGCATCCATCACTTGATAGGCATTTTTTCCGGTAAAAGGCGTATCTCCACATACCGCGTGAAAGAGCGACGCACCGAGACCGTAGAGGTCGGAACTGGCAGTCGCGGTCTTGGCATCGAGGACCTGCTCCGGCGCCATATACGCCGGTGACCCCATCGCCATCCCCGCCATGGTCAGGCCACCTTGTGCCGCCGCACCAGGCGCGCTGTTGAGATCCTTGGCGAAACCGAAATCCGCGAGCTTGGCGGTGCCGTTCGCGGTCAGCAGAATATTCGCGGGCTTCACGTCGCGATGGATGACCTCTTTGGCCGCGAGGTAATCCAAGGCCTGCGCTATTTGTGCGATGAGATGGCACGCCTGCTTCCACGGCAGACGACCTTTGCGATCGAGAATGTCCTCCAACGAGGATCCCGACACCAATTCCATCGCCATCCAATGGATGCCGCGTGCTTCGCCGTGGCCGAAGACGCGGACGAGACCGGGGTGATCGAGAGACGCCGCGAGTTCTGCTTCGCGCGTGAAACGCTCGACATTCTCGGTGTCTTGGCTGGCTTCGCGCGTGAGCATCTTGAGTGCCGCGGCAGAGCCTCCGGCAAGTGGTTTCGCCTCGTACACCGCCGCGTGCGCACCCACCCCCAAACGACGCAGGAGTTGATACCCGGCGATGGTGCGGCCGACGACGGGATCGTCATTGGTTTTGGGCTTGGGGACACGCAGCGCCTTGCCGCACTGAGGACAGGTCAGCTGACCATCCTGCGGCCACGGATCCGGCACGAATTTGTGCTGGCATGCCGGACAACGAACACCTGCGGCCATAGCCAAACGATTATCGCTTGGCGCCATTCTCCTGCCATGGGCAATCCTCAGCTGCAAAGGCCTTCGTCTCACCCTCACATCAGCCGTCGCCTGGACTCCCATGGGTTTGTATTGACATGGGTCTGAAACCACCCTAAAGATATCACCCATGAGCAAGAAACTCCCCCCCGGCCAGACCCGCATCCTGATCTACTTTGCCGATGCCGAAGACGAAGGTCGCCAGCCCAGCCGCGCCGAAGTCGCGGAGGCCATGGCCTACGCCTTCCCCAGCGCGGTGAGCAAGCACGTCGACGCCTTGGTGCGCAAAGGCCTGCTTGCCGCCGATCGCGACAAGAAGCGCAACGTGCGTCTGACCGAGGCCGGCTGGGCCGCCATTCATCGCAGCCCGACGCGCCGCGGCGTGCCGATCATCGGCTCGATCGCCGCCGGCATACCGATCCTGGCCATCGAACAGCACGCGGGTTATCTCGACGATGTGCAGCCGGCCCCTGGCCGCATCGCCCTGCTCGTACGCGGTGACTCGATGGAAGGCGACAACATCATCGACGGCGACTTCGCCGTGGTGCAGACTGATCGCCAGATCGACGACAACACCATCGGTGCCGTGGTCGTCGATGGTGAGGCCACGCTCAAGCGGGTTCGCTTCGAACCTGATGGCATCACGCTGATTGCCTCCAATCCGAAATATCCGCCGCGTACCGTCACCAACAACGACGGCCATCAGGTCGATGTCGTTGGACCGCTGGTCTTCATTCATCGCCGCGTCAACTGACCGCGCACTCCTTCCCCTCCTCACGCCGTTTACCCCTCATCATCCTAGGAATACCCATGCCCCCTGCCGCCGCTGCCGCCACCGATAAGTCCGACTCCAAGGTCGACACCAAGGCCGATGCCAAAGTCGACGCCAAAGTCGTCGCCAAAACACCTGAACGCAAGCCGATCGACCCGGCCAAGGCCAAGGCCATCGAAGCCGCCCTTGAGCAGGTCGACAAGCAGTACGGCAAAGGCTCGATCATGCGCCTGGGCCAAGTTGACAAGGTCGACGTCGGCGCCATTCCCACGGGCTCACTCTCACTCGATCTCGCGGTCGGCATTGGCGGCGTTCCCCGCGGCCGCATCATTGAAATCTACGGCCCTGAATCCTCGGGTAAAACCACCCTCGCCTTGTCAATCATCGCACAGGCGCAAAAGGAAGGCGGCGTCGCCGCCTTCATCGACGCCGAACACGCACTCGATCCCTCA
>CAYQAQ010000146.1:5428-7358 GCA_964415495.1 uncultured candidatus Brocadiaceae bacterium
CTCGACCCAAGCTGGGCCGAGAAGATCGGCGTCAACCTCAACGATCTCTTGGTCAGCCAGCCGAGCTATGGCGAACAGGCCCTCGATATCTGTGACACGTTGGTGCGCAGCAATGCGGTCGACATCGTGGTGATCGACTCGGTTGCCGCGCTGACGCCGAAGTCGGAACTCGAAGGCGAGATGGACGAAAGCTCGGTCGGCGTCCAGGCGCGCATGATGTCCAAGGCGATGCGCAAACTCACCGGCGCGGTGTCGACGTCGAAGACCACGGTGGTCTTCATCAATCAGATCCGCGAAAAAATCGGCGTCATCTACGGCAGTCCAGAGACTCAGCCCGGCGGTCGCGCGCTCAAGTTCGCAGCGTCGGTGCGCTTTGATATTCGCCGCGTAACCTCGATCACCGAAGGTGAAAAAGTCGTCGGCAATCGCGTCCGCGTCAAAGTGGTCAAGAACAAGGTTGCTGCGCCCTTCACCAAGGCCGAATTCGACATCATGTTCAACGAAGGCATCTCCTTTACCGGCGACGTGCTCGACCTCGGCGTCACCTGTAAGGTCGTCAACAAATCCGGTGCCTGGTTCGCCTATGAATCGCACAAGCTCGGTCAGGGCCGCGAGAACTCCAAGCAGTTCCTCAAAGACAACCCGGCCGTTTGTACGGAGATCGTCGCCAAGATTCGCGCGTCAGGGTTGAATCTGCTATCCGAAGGCGAGTAAGTCGACGCCTATTCGGTGATCATACCGGATAGGCACCCACGAAGACAGGGAACATGCGTTCCATCCCTTTGTGTCACCGGACGCAAGCCCTCAGCGGGTGGTCCGGTCGAGCTCACGCCATCAGCGGCGGGCACATGCCCGCCGCTGATGGCGTGATGGGACTGCTCAGCTCGGCACACACATCGGTCCTGACCGAGGAGACCAAAAGGCCTGCTCGATACCGGTGATGCCGATCCTCAGGACGCCAGTTACCGAAAGCCGAAACTGATTCGTGCATCCTGCTCTTTGCAGGATGTACCAGATATGTCGGATCACCAATGCCGGTGATCCGGCAAGACGAGTTGCTCAACAAACCGATCTGCGCACGTTGCAGCCATTGCCCTCTGGCCAGCCGACGGTGTTCCTTATTCTGTCGCCATGAATCTTCCGGCCCTGCTTGCCTGTCCGTCCTGCGGATTGATCCAACAACGACCGGATCAGACCTCAGACCATTTGGCATGTTCCCGTTGCGGTCACCGACTCGCGGCGGGTACCAAGCCTGGCTCGCCTGAGCGCACGGCTGCGTTAGCGCTGGCTGCGCTGGTGGTGTACATCCCCGCCATTCTCCTCCCGGTCATGACCATCACTCAGATGGGACATACCCATCGCACCAGCATTCTGACGGGGGCGATTTCGCTGATCGCCGATGGCCGGCTCGGCATCGGCGCGATCATCATTATTTGTTCGATCCTCATTCCCCTTGGCAAAATTGCCGGCCTGCTCGCCTTAAGCACCGACTTGTCCCTGCTGCGTCGCCCCCATCGGGCGTGGACGTGGCGGTTGATCGATTGGACCGGCAAGTGGAGCATGCTCGACGTGTTGCTCGTCGCGGTGCTGGTGGCGGCACTCAAGTTGGGCGACCTAGTCAATGTCGAACCCGGCCCCGGGCTATTGCTGTTCGCGGCCTTCGTGATCTTAAGCTTGGCCGCCAGCGCCTGTTTCGATTCTCGCGCCATTTGGAACCGTACGACATGAACGAACCGCTGCCCACCGCTATCGTCTTGCCGGCTCGGCAACGACCCTCCGTAATTTGGCTCATTCCCATCGCTGCCCTCCTAGTGAGTGCGATCATTGCCGTGCAAGCGTGGCGCGAGCGCGGCGCACCGGTACAGATCCATTTTTCCCGCGGCGAAGGCATACGACCTGGCGATGACATCCGACATCGCGGCGTCACCAT
>CAYQAQ010000147.1:0-1233 GCA_964415495.1 uncultured candidatus Brocadiaceae bacterium
TCACCATCAGCCTGGTCGGCACCGAACGCATCTGGAGCGCCTTCGCTCACGGCCCGGACCTTCTGCGCGAAGCCGGCCGCGCCGCCGAGCGCCTGCGCACCACGGTGGCCCAGCAACTCGGCCTCAATCTCCATGCAGGTGTCGCCATCGCCCAGCGCCACGCGCGCCTCGCCGCCCGTGCCGCGGCCGCCCGCAGCACCGCCGTCGTCGTGCACACCACGGACGCCGAACGCGACCGCTGGCCCCTCGCCTGGCTGGCCGGCCTGGACACCGCCCTGATCGACGCGCTGCGGCAATCCGGCGTTACCACGATCGGCGACCTGCGCACGCGCGGCCTGCCGTGGCTGCTCGACCGCCCCGACGCCAGTGCCAGTGAACTCGTCGCTCTCCTTTTAGACGAAGACGACCCCAGCCTGCCGCCCCTCGCCGATCCGCAGCCTGTTCACAACACCACCATCGTGATCCCCGCCGAGCGCGCCGCCGAATCCAGCGCCGCCATCACCACCCTCGCCCATCGCCTCGCCGCGACCCTGGCTGGTCAGCACCTCGCCGCCGCGACCTTGCGCCTCCGCGCCCACCGCAACGGCGGCGGCTGCATCGAGCGCGAGATCCAAACCGATCGCCAATTGCACACGACCGACGACCTGCACCACGTCGCCGCGCAATTACTCGCCCGCCTCCCCGACCGCACGCGCTGGGTTCGCTTCGACCTTCTTGCCACCGATCTGTGCACGGCAGAGGAGCAGCTCACCCTTTTTTGCTCAGCGCCAGCGCCGATTCGCCTGACCGCCTTGGCTCGGGCGGGGTGAGCCCCCGTTGGCGTCGACTCCGACCTAGCCGTCGCCAAAAGCGTGGTCCGGCCCCCTCCGCCGTCACCGCACTGCACGTCTGCACACCAGTGAAATTCAGCACATCGCGGGCCACTTCGCACGTAGCCAACGCAGCGCTGGTGCGCTTACAAGCGACTGAACGTATAGGTCGTCGTCCACGTCTGCGTTGCACCAGGAGCCACATCGATAGCGATGAAATGCTCCGGGCAGATCGCGCGCGATTCGCCGTAGACCACGACCTTGGCCGGCGCGTAATCGTGGCTGATGGTCAAGGCGATGCCGCTGCCGCTGTGTTCGACGCGTATGCGATTGTCGTCGGCAGGCATGCCGCCGAGGCGGATCCAAAGCGATGTGGTCAGCGGTTCGGTGAGCGTAAAAGTGTCGCCGGTGATCACGGCGGGGC
>CAYQAQ010000147.1:1271-2980 GCA_964415495.1 uncultured candidatus Brocadiaceae bacterium
TGATCGGACCGGGATAGACGAGCCGATAGGCCGGACCAATCAGATCACCGTCGAATCTTATGTTGTTGTGCGAGTAATGGTCGGTGACAATCGCTCGGCTGCCAATGTTCTGTAAATCATGGCGCACCGTGAAGGCGTTGCCGTCGTCGGCGACGCGGATGGTCTTGGTGAACACATAACCCCACTCGCCGTGGGTCAGCGTCTGAGTGCTGGTGATGCTGGTGGCATCGGCGTCTACGGTCCACGGCGGCAATTCCTTGACCGGATAGGGACGCGAAAACTCGTAGCGCGCATCATTATCGCGGGCAAGCACACCGACGCCGATCTTGACGAAGGTGCCACCATCGGGGTTGGCCTCGGCATGCCCGAGGGCGAATTTGATGCCAAATTCTTCCGCGACGCCAGCGACCTGGTCATGAGCCTCAGACTTGCGCGGTTCGCGCAGTTCGCCGAACACCGTATGGCCGTGCCACGTCGCTTGAGCGACGATACCGCCGTGATCGAAGCGGACGCCGCGGTAGTAACCATCGACTGGATCGAAAGGATGAACCCGCAGTTCAAGTTCGCCAGCACGAAGCAGCCTGACGGGATGGTCCGCGGCGACCAATGGGACCACGAGGGTCGTCATCCAGGTCAGAGCGAACAGTGGACGTAGTAGCATCTGAGACTCCACGATGGGAAAACGAAGATACTCAACCTCCCTGCTGACGGGGCGCAGGGGGTTTCCTTACGCAGGCTGCGGGTGTCTCACCCGTTGCTTGGCCTGCGGAACTCCCCTGAAGAAGCACGTGACCGCCAAAAACTGCGATCGCGGCCAGCCGGTGTTGAGGAACGGAAAGCCGGCCCCCCTCACCATTCCAGCGCTGATTCAGTACGATGATCTCTACGCGCGTCCTGAGACGCATTACGCCACCGATAAGGCGACGTTGGTGCAACGGGATTGAGAACATTGCCACGGTCCGGAAGTCCGGAAGTCTTGAGGCAGGAAATCGGGATGCCCTGTCGAAAGTTCAAGAGTGACCCATTCGCGCCGTTTTCACGCATCATCACGCACACAAGACTTCCGGACTTCCGAACCGGGCAATGAACAGACCTTCCAGTTTGAGGATTTTCCCCAGACTGTGACCCATGCATCCGACTGCGCTACCTGACCTCGTCAGCTTCTGGGATTTCCATGAGCCGACGGGGACGGCGCGAGTCGCAGTCGGCGCGCAGCCAGCGGTGCTGCATGAACGCCGCGGAAGTGTAGAACGCGTCCCCGGTGGGCCGTTTGGCCACGCCGTGCACTTCACGGATGGTGGGCTCGCCCACCTCTTCGCACCGCGCAATCGCATTGGAGCCCTCGACATTCATGGACGCTGGCAGAGCGCGCAGGTAACGGTGGTCGCGTGGGTCCGGCGTCAGGCCAAAACCCGGCGTCAGGCCAAAACCAGTCGCGAGTGCCAAGCCGTTGCTGGCGTCTGGGGCGAGACCTTTGGCTGTCGTCAGTACTGTCTGTTTTTGGATCTGGGCATTCACCGCAACAGGAATCAAGTGTGCGGCCACATCTCCGGCGTCGGCATTCATAACGGTCAACCGGAACCGGCAGAATTCACGGTCGGCACGGTACATCGGCATGGGGAAAACGGCAATCATTTCGTCGGTGATCTCGGCGGCCAAGCCGTGTATCGTCGTGCCTTGACCGATCACGAGTTAGCGACGCTGGCGCA
>CAYQAQ010000147.1:2990-7323 GCA_964415495.1 uncultured candidatus Brocadiaceae bacterium
CTGATGGACGCGCTGCTCACCGCCGCTGGCACGCTGCGCGACACGGTGGACCGTTTGCGCTTCACCGATCCAGTCCATACGGTGTATAATCCGCTCGCCTATGCCTGGGATCTGCATGCGCAGTATCTGACGCGTTTCGCACATGCTGATGTTGATGCCGTGCTGCTCGGCATGAATCCCGGACCTTTTGGTATGGCGCAGACCGGCGTTCCATTTGGTGAGGTCTCACTGGTGCGCGAGTGGATGGGTCTGACGGGTACAGTGCAGCAACCTGCGACCGTGCATCCGAAACGCCCGATTCAAGGTTTGGCCTGCACCAAAAGCGAAGTCAGCGGCCGTCGTTTATGGGGCTTGTTCCAGCAGCATTACGGCACCTCAGATGCCTGCTTCGCCCACCTTTTCGTCGCCAATTACTGCCCACTGGTGTTCATGAGTGCCAGCGGTGCCAATCTCACTCCGGATAAGCTGCCCGCCCCTGAACGCGCGCCATTGGAGGCCGCCTGCGACGCGCACCTCGTCGCGTTGGTGCGTGCCATGGCACCGCGTCTCGTTATCGGCGTCGGTGCCTTCGCGCAGAAGCGCGCGCAGACGGCCTTGACCGCAGCCGGCATGACAACCCCGGTAGCCACCATCCTGCATCCCAGTCCCGCCAGTCCGGCGGCCAATCGCGGCTGGGCCGAGCAGGCAACTCGACAATTGATGACTTTAGGTGTTTGGTCTGAGTCATGACGCGCTGCGGCCTCATTGTGCTCACGACCAGCGGACTGATTGCTGCCGAGATGCCCGCGCCAGCCCAAGCGTTGTTTGATCGCTACGTCACGGCATGGAACACGCGCGAACTCGCCGCACTTGCCGCATGCTTCACGCCTGACGCGCGCATCGTCGCCAGTCTGCCTGGTGATCGCAACGCCACGTTCACGGTCACGACCTTCGTCGCCGAACAGCGCGCGGTTTTTGCCGAGTATCCCGATGTGGTTGAAACGCTCACACCCGTGCGCTGGGAACGAACCGCCGATGGCAGCCTGATCGTGCACGCGCGCTGGCAGACGCGCTGGATTGGCGGCAGCGCGCAAGGTGCCAATCGCTTCACCATCGCGGGTGAACCGCCACGCATTACCGCTCTGAGCTTCACGGTGGAACCATGATCGAAGCCACTCAAATTCGTCAGTATCGCGCGCTCAAGCGCCGCCTCGTTGCTGCCGTCGCCGATCCCAGTGCCAGCGACTTCCGCCCCTCGCAGCGTAAAGTGTCGGAAGGCCTAGCCAATTCCCTCACCCTCGACGATGAAACCTGGACGTAGAGTACCGAAAATGGTGGCTACCGTTTCAGCAACGGACGACGGCGCTTCAGGGTGGTCGTCGCTGATGACGGTGCCGACGCCGATACCTTTGCCAGCGCGGAATTGGTCGGCTGGCTGGCGCCATCTGTTTTACCGCGAAGAAATGGCTGACGGCGTGCACGAAAGCGGTGAACAGCACAAGCGCGCGCTCGATGATCCGCTTGAATGGTACGTCTATCACGCCCGTTTGAGGCGCTTCCTCGCCATGGACACCTTCAGCAAGGACTTGCTCGAATTCGGCCACAACCAGGGCTGGCCGGGCGGCGAGGGGCCGGCAACGCGCCGGGAGGGGTTTTCGGATGTGCCCTGATGGCAGCTTTTTGTCCAGGGGGCCGAAGGCCCCCTGCAACCGACTCAACCCGCCAGCGACCCGTTCAGCCGCCCGCGGCGCTCGTCTGCCCCAGGCGGCGCTTGGCCTCAACAAAGCACTCCTGCGCCATCTGCGACATTGCCAGGGCATCCTGCCAACGATCGCTGCCTTCGTCCCAGGTACCGTTGGGGTGCGGATAGGTCGGCGCGTAGTTGATGCTGGGATTCAGCAGTTCCGGATTGAAGGGGACGAAGTCGCCGGGCTGGGCGGTCTTCAGGAAACCCAAGCACGAGCGCGTCCACAGTTCGCGGAAATGTCCGAGCGCGCGTTCCATGCTCGGATGGTTCAGCGGCATCTGCATGCCCCCGCTGTTGCCGCAGCGACCGTGGAAGAAGCGCACGCGGTCGAAGACCGGTTGCAGAAATGCGAGTTTGGCTTCCCAGTCGCCATAGACCATTTCCAAGCCGGTGTACCAGTGCGAATAGTCGGCATTGAAGCGCACCTCGGGATGACGCTCGACGAACTGCACCGTGCGCCAAGTATCCTGGGTGATGGTGGCGCGGTGGGTTTCGATGGTGATCGGCAGATCCTCATTCGCTGACGCGGCGAGGATCTCACGCACCAGCACATCGATCTCGGCATCGCTTTCGTGGCCCCAACCCACATGCAGCGAGGCGGCCTCATAGCCCGCCTGTTTCCACCGGGCAGCCAGGGGGGCGATTTCCCCCGGCTTATTGACGCGACCCCCGGTGGTACACCCCAGACCGAGCTCGCGCGACAGGACCGGATCGCCCCCCTGTGTGCCGCGATAGCCCGCGGCTTTGACTGCCGTCAGGATGCTGCGCTGGTCACCGTGTGGCGCCTGGGACCACACCGGCAGCTTGCCGATGGTCCCCAGATTGAGGTCGCTGCGGAGAGCGGGCGACGCGCTCGTGCCGTCGTTGGGATTGCGGATCGTGGGCATGGTCGAGACTCCAGAACACATGATTTGGGCGCTGCGTCCACCCGGTCAAGCCGGCAAGCATTTCACATTCTGGTTCCGACATAGCGACAATACGGCACTCGCAACGGCAGCCAAGGCATGCGCACCTCCCCTTCACATAACTCGACCCGCTCCGTGGCCGCCATGACCGCATCGAGACGGGCATGACCCAGATGCACACCATCATGCGCGAACCAGCGCCACCAGAACCAGCGCCGCAACGGAAAGTGATAGGCGCGCCCGACGCGACGTTCCGGCGTAGAGAGATGGAAATCGATGATCGGGGAAGTTTGGGGTCGGACGGATCGGCGTCGATATGGGCATGGGCCAGATATGCCCGCGCTTCAAGAATGCTCGGCGTAGAGTCGTAGAAGGATGCGGGAAGACTCTGGCGTTCGCTGATGCATTCCCACCATGCCCGCCATGATCCACGTCGTTGCCACCACCACCCTGAAACCGGGCACTCGCAACGCTTTTCTCGTTGAATTCAAGCGTATGGTGCCCGAGAGCCTCGCCGAGGACGGCTGCATTCGCTACGAGCCCGTCATCGACGTGACCGAGGTCATCCACCCACGCCAGCTCGCCGAGCGGCCGGACGTGGTGACCGTTCTCGAATCGTGGCGCGACCTCGACTGCCTGCGCGCCCACCTCGCGGCCCCGCACATGGCGGCCTACCGCGAACGAGTGAAGGACTATGTGGCTGCCGGCCAGCTGCAGGTGCTCACGGCTGGCTGAGTGCCGGACCATAGTCAACTGTGGTTTGGTGCAAGCGGCTGCTACCGTGATCGCTGGGCGAGATCGTCATAGTCCGACCTGACCCGCCGAGAGGGTCGTATGTCGGGCTGATCGCCGCGGTCCAGATAGGGGAATGTTCGCCATCAGACAGAGGACACGTCATTCCGGCACGATTCTCAAGGAGGCGTACTCAACGAAGCCCCGGTGTCGCCAATTCCCCCATGCGACGCGATCCCCTCCGTGATAGACTCCATGCGGTACATCATGCGCCTGCTGCTCGCTTTCACTGGTCCGGTTGCTCTGCTTGCCGCGCTCGCGATGGCAGTGCCGACCCACGCGCCGCGGTCGACGACGCCAGCCCCCGTGGTGGCAGCTCTGCAGCCGCTGAGCCAGACCGAGGTCGCCAGTGCCAGCGCCACCATTGATGCGTTGGTCGAAGCACGCCTCCATCGCTTGGGGGTGCCGGTACCGTCCCCGGCCAGCGATGCCCAGTTTGTCCGCCGTGCCTACCTTGCGATCATCGGCCGCATTCCAACCACCGACGAGACCATGGCGTTCCTCGGTTCGCCGGCTTCTGAAGAGCGGCGGGTGCTCATCGATCGGCTGGTGGCGAGCGACGCCCGTGTCCATCATGAGTTCACCTGGTGGGCGGATCTGCTGCGCGTGCAATCGCGCATGAACAATCGTCCCGGCCAGCCCTTCATCGACTGGCTCAAGAACAGCCTACGCACGAACATGCCGTATGACCGCATGGTGCGCAGCATGTTGACTGCCGAAGGCCCTGCTTTGGCCGCGGGAAACGGAGCCACCGGCTTCTGGCTGCGCGATGCGGGTATGCCGCTGGATCGCGTCGCCAATATTTCCCAGGTTTTCCTCGGCACTCAGATTGGCTGCGCGCAATGCCACGATCATCCGTTCGATGCCTGGAAGCGTCGGCAGTTCTTCGAGTTCTCGGCGTACCTCCATG
>CAYQAQ010000148.1:0-7281 GCA_964415495.1 uncultured candidatus Brocadiaceae bacterium
ATCACGGGCTCACCCGAGATGCCCTGCACCCCGATGGTGCCGCGCCGTACGTGGCCATCTTCGATGCCGACTTTGTCCCGTTCACCGATTTTCTGCGCCGAGCTCTGCCAACGTTGGTGAACGATGCGCAATGCGCCTTTGTGCAAGGGCGCTGGGAACATCTCAATCCGCAGGCTTCGCTGCTGACCCGAGCTCAGGCGGTCGGCATCGACGGCCACTTTGCGATCGAGCAGGGTGCGCGTGCGTGGTCAGGCTTGGCGCTCAATTTCAATGGCACCTGCGGGGTGTGGCGACGCTCGGCGATCGCCGCTGCGGGTGGCTGGCAGCACGACACATTGACCGAGGATCTCGATCTCAGCTACCGTGCCCACCTCGCGGGGTGGCATGGCAGCTACCGCTTGGATCTGGCGGTTCCCGGCGAACTGCCGCCGACCCTGGAAGCCTGGCGCGCTCAACAATTCCGCTGGGCCAAGGGCTCGTTGCAAACCGCGCAGAAATTATTGCCGACCATCTGGCGCAGCGCGTGGTCACCGCTGCGCAAAGTGGCCGCCACCGCGCATCTCACGCATTATCTGGTCCATCCGCTGATCCTGCTCAGCCTGCTGCTGGCGCCGATCGCGGTGCCGGTGCTCGGTCGCTTGTCGCCCTCGTGGCTTTTGCTCGGCGGTGGCCTGCTGGTCGTCGGTATGCTGCCACCCATCATGCTGTACATTACCAGCCAGCGGGTGCTCGGTCGGCCCTGGCGGGGTCTCCTGACGCTCCCGGCGCTAACCGCCTTGGGTACTGGCATCGCCGCCGCCAACGCCCGCGCCGCGTGGCAGGCATTGTGCGGAGTCGTGTCGCCATTCGTGCGCACCCCGAAAAACGGCGATGCCGTGACTGGCAGCTATCGCACCGCTGCGGCGTCAGGCCTGCCAGAACTCGCCTGCGCCGCCTGGGGCGTGCTCGGACTGCTCATCGCCTGGCAGGGGCAATCGCCCTGGCTGGTGCCGATCCTTGCCATTTACGTCACTGGCTTCGCCCACCAGGGTTTGCTGCTGTTCACGCATCGCGTGCGCGAAGCGCTGGCCACCGATACCCGCACGCGCGCGCCGTGGACGGTGTTGGGGACGCTTGGTGTGGTCGCATGCCTCGCGATGGGCGCGATGGCGTGGCGGGATACGTCGTGGCGCGAAGAGCCGGTGTTTTTCGCGATCATGGCGCTCACCATCGGAGCGGTCTATCTGCTTGGCTTAGCCGTGGTACGGCGCCGGGCGCTCAGCGGCGCGGCGCTGGCTTGGGTGCTCGGGGTCGGCATTGCGCTCAATATCACCGCCACTGGCCTCTGGCATTCCGATGATGTCAGTCGCTATATCGTCGAAGGACAACAACTGGTCGCAGGCCACAACCCCTATCTGGTTCCGCCCGCAGATCCGAGCGTGGCCGCCTTGGTCGATCCCGCCATTCTCGCGCGGGTAAATCATGCAGACATGACCGCGATCTATCCGCCGCTGGCGTTGTGGACGCATGCCGGCATCGCGGCACTCAGTCCGACTCCCACGGCCTTCACCGTGGCGGCCTTGACTATGTCGCTGGCAGTCATCCTGCTCAGCCTGGCGCTGGTGCTGCGGCTCGGTCTGCCGCCCGGGCTGGTGCTGGCCACAGCGTGGAATCCGGTCTTGGCGATCTTCGCCACCGGCGAAGCGCACAACGATGTGCTGATGGCGGCGCTCATCCTGGTCGCGCTGCTGCTGCTCACGTGGCAGCACGCGCGCACGGCCGTGATCGCGCTTTCGGCCGCGATCCTGGCCAAGCCCTTCGCTCTGGCGATTGTGCCGGTGGTGCTCGGCGCCAGTCGCTGGCGTGGCTGGTGGCTGGGGCCGGTGGTGGTCGCCGTCGCCTACCTGCCGTTCCTGGCCGCTGGTCATGGCGTGGTCGCCTCCCTGCTGACCTTTGGCGGCGATATGCAGTATCATGGCGCCTTGGAGCCGTTCCTGCGCGTGCCGCTGGGCTTGTGGTTGAGCGGCCCTGACCTGCAGCTCGCGGTGCGCGTTGGCCTGCTGCTGGCTCTGGCGGCGGGAACCGCGTGGTTGTGGCGGTGCCGGGGTGGTGCGCCGCTACCGACGATGGCGGTACGCCTGCTCGGCCTGCTGCTGCTCTGTCTGCCGACCATCCATCCCTGGTATTTCCTGGCGGTAGTCGGCTTGCTGCCGTTCGCGCGCACCTGGGCCCTCCCCGTGTGGACAGCCATGGCCGGAGTCTACTGGCTGCACGGCCTCGGCATGCTGCAGGTTGGCACGTGGACCGAAGTTCCCTGGGTGACCGTGCTCGCGCACGCCCCAGCGATCGTTCTGATGGCGTGGGAGGCCTTCGGGCCGATGCGCGAAGACCGTGAGCCGGGCCAATTGCCCCTACCGTGGCGGCGGGTGGCCCATGCCTGATCGCGGTGGCGAGGTTGCCCTGGTGGTCATCGCCCGCGCGCCAGAGCTTGGTCGCGTGAAGACTCGGCTGGCCGCGAGCCTGGGCGACCCGCGCACACTGCAGGTATACCGACAATTGCTCGCCCACGTCGTGCGCACCGCGCAGCAGTGGCCCGGTCCGGTGCTACTCGCCAGCAATGGCAACGACGATGCCTGGATCGGCAGCGGCTGCGAGGCGTGGCCACGCCAAGTCCAGGCTGGCGGTACGCTCGGGGCGCGTATCGCTGCCGCGCTCACCTGGGGTCTTCAAGTGAGCCCACGCGCGATTGCCATCGGTACCGACTGCCCGGCGATCTCGGTCGCTCGCCTGAGCACGGTCGTCGCCGGTCTCGATGGTGCACGGGTTGCCTTCGGGCCTGCCCACGATGGGGGCTACTGGAGCATTGCCGTCCGTGAGCCGGAAGTCCTGCCGCTCGTCGCGGCCGACGACCTGCCATGGTCGCAGCCGACGCTGCTGGACGTGACGCGCGAACGCCTCGATCGCGCGGCGATCCCCTATGCGCTCGGCACCACACTGGCCGACTGCGATGATATCGATGATTTCGCTGCCGCGGTGACCGCAGGGCACCTCTCCTGGCCCAGCGGGCCGAAGGCCACATCATGATTGCCGCGCTGCGTCACTATGCCCACTGGCTGCACCTGGGTTGGCCGGCGGGGGTACCTGAACGGCTGCCCGTGGTCGCCGCCGATGGCACCACCCGCGTGCCCGGTCTGTTGGTCGTCGGCGATCTCACCGGTATTCCGCTGCTGAAATTCGCCCTCGATTCGGGCGCAAAGGCGGCGCAGCGTTGCCAACGCGAACTGAAGACCCCATCGCCCTTGGCAGACATGCTCGATGTCGCGATCATCGGCGGCGGTGTCGCTGGTCTGGCCGCGGCCGTTGAACTCGCTAACAGTGGCTTGCGATTCTGTATCATCGAAAGCAATCAACGCTTGGCGACCCTGGTGAATTTCCCGGCTGGCAAGCCGATCTTCACCTATCCGACCGCCATGCGTCCCGCTGGTTCCTTGCAGGTTGGTGCCGGAGTTAAAGAAGAACTGCTGCGCGAGCTCAACCAACAGCTCGCTGGCCAAGAGCTGCCGGAACGCATCGCCACCGTCACCCACGTCGAACGTCGCACTGATCATCTCGCGGTCATGCTGGCTGACGGCGAACCTATCCGTGCCCGCCGCGTCATCGTCGCCATCGGTCGCAGCGGCAATTTCCGCCGACTCGGGGTTCCCGGCGAAGAACTGCCGAAGGTGGTCAATCGATTACATGACCCCCGGCATCACGCCGACGAGGATCTGCTCGTCGTCGGGGGCGGTGACAGCGCCTGTGAGGCCGCCATCGCTTGCGCCGAGACCGGTGCCCGAGTGACCCTGGCCCATCGCGGCAGTGACCTCGGGCGCGCCAAGCCAGAAAATGCTGCGCGCGTTCTGGCCCTGGCCCAGGCGGGCAGTCTGCGTCTGCGTCTCGCGACCAAGGTCACGAACGTCGGTCCCGAAACGGTGGCGCTCAGCAGCACCGGTCAGAGCGAGACGCTGCCCAACCAGGGAGTGCTCGCCCTGATCGGACGCGAAGCGCCGTTAGCCTTCTTCCGCCGTAGCGGCGTACCGATCCGAGGCGAACGTTCGTGGCCAACCATCGCCGCACTGATCGTTTTCTTCGTCCTCATCACGTCGCTCTACGGCTGGAAGACCCTCGGCTGGGGCGAGGCCGTGACCTGGCTGCGGCCGAGCACGTGGCTCAGCGGACTTGCCGGCTGGGTCACTGATGAGCGCAGTCTTGCTGCCACCGTGCTGCGATCGGCGTCGGGGCCGTCGTTCTGGGTCACCGTGCTCTACAGCGCAGCGGTGGTCGGCTTCGGCATCGACCGCATGCGCCGCCGCCGCACGCCCTATGTGCGCGTGCAGACCGCGACCTTGATGACCATCCAGGTCATCCCGCTCTTCCTCCTGCCCGAGATCGTATTGCCGTGGCTCGGTGCCAACGATCTGGTGCCGCAAATCGTGCGTGAGAACCTGTTTCCTGGCGATTCCTGGTGGCGGGCCTATGGCTTCGTCCTCGCCTGGCCCTTGATGGCGTGGAATGTGTTCACCGAGCAGCCCAACGTCTGGTGGCTGGTCATCGCCTTCGTCCAGACCTTCGTGATCATTCCACTTATCGTCTGGCGCTGGGGCAAGGGTGCCTATTGCGGCTGGATCTGCTCGTGCGGGGCCCTGGCCGAGACCATGGGCGACCGCCACCGTGAAAAGATGCCGCACGGAAAAGTCTGGAACAAAGTCAACTTTGTCGGTCAAGCGCTGCTGGGCATCGCCTTCGTCATCCTTGGCCTGCATATCCTGAGCTGGCTGGCACCGCAAACGCTCAGCCCCAAGACGGTGCAGACCGTCACCATGGCCAACTTCTGGAAACCGGCGGTCGATTGGCTGCTCGCTGGTGCTCTCGGTACCGGGCTTTATTTCTGGTTGTCGGGACGGGTGTGGTGTCGCTTCGCCTGTCCGCTCGCAGCGCTGATGCATATCTATGCCCGCTTCAGCCGTTTCCGCATCGTGGTTGAGCAGAAAAAGTGCATCTCGTGCAATGCCTGCACCAGCGTCTGCCATCAAGGCATCGATATCATGAATTTTGCCAACAAGGGTCTCCACCTGGAAGACCCCCAATGCGTGCGGTGTTCCGCGTGCGTGCAGACCTGCCCGACCGGCGTCCTTCAGTTCGGCCGCGTCGATGGTGAAGGGCACGTGGTCGCTCTCGACAGCCTGATTGCCAGCCCGGGGACTGGAGCAAGCACAACCACCTCGTAGCCACTTGTCCGCCGGATTGCTCCGGGCACTTGCCCCTGCGCTGGAGTCGGCTTCATTCAGATCGTCCAGTTGACAAGACATCGCTCTGTCTGGGCAACCGTCTCACCGCCGATAACGGGTTGGGTGATGCACCGCGTTGGCACTAGTGTCCTGACCCAAAAATCCTTGTCATAATGCGCAGCCCCCGTTTGCCAGATGCAAGGCGCGGAAGACGCAGCGATAGCAGCGCTATCGCAAGGTTGTCGCAACGCAGCAGATGACGGGCGCGGGCAAGCAGGATGACAAGGATTTCTGGGTCAGGACACTAGCGACTGAGTCTCGGCCGACATCCCGCAGACCCGGCATCTCGTTCCTGATAGCTTTCTCCATGGATCAACCAGGAGCCCGCAGCGTTTATTCTAAGATCAGCCCGAGCACGATCTCAAGCTTTTCAAGTGTCCCTGAGCGTCCGTTCCAGAAGCGCACGGGTACCAGGTCGCCTGGTCGGCTGCCATGCAGTGCGTTGGCGACGCATGATGGCGTCATCACCGGACAGTTGGCGATGTCGACAATGACGTCACCAGGTTGTAGGCCGGCTTCAGCTGCCGGACTGCCTCCGGCGATGCGGACAATGAGATGCCCAGACTGTTTGCCATCGACGGTGTGCATCTGCACCGGCTTGGTCCAGATGCCGAGCCACGCACGCTGCACCCGATCGACCGCGACGATGGGATCACCAGCGCGAACCGTGACCGCTGCCAAGCGGGCCAACGGCATGGTCGTGTCGGCACGAAGGTCATCCACACCAGGCTGACGAACCAGCGCTGGTGACCCGTCCTCGAACCAGGCGAGCGTGAAGGGCGTCGCCACCGTCGACGCCGCGGACCAATGGCCAAGCGCCAGCCCGGTTGCGAGCAGCATCGCTGCGGCCAGGGTGGCGGGCACCCATCGCATCACCGAACGGCGCCGTGCCAGCTGGCCGGACTGCACCTGCCAGTCACGACGCTGCAGCAGGCGGCCAGCCAGGGTCTCATCGACAACGGGGGCCGGGACGGGCGCGGACAAGCTGGTCCGCAAACAGCGCCAAAAATCCGCTTCACGCCGACCCGCCGGCGTAGCCGCCAGAGCACGCACGCGTGCCTGCACGGCGTCGTCATCGCAGTCGCCCGCCAGCAGAGCGGCGATCTCTGCCCGTTCATCGGCGGTCAGAGGGTGGAATTCCATCGGATCAACCATGGCATCGTCGCGATCAGTCATGGTCTTCTCCATAGGTCGCCAACCAAGCTTGGCGAAACAGTCGACGTGCCTCGTGCAAGCGCCACCGGGTGGTGCCGTAATCAATGCCGATGGTGGTAGCGATCGCTTCAGCAGGCTGGCCCTCCATCTCGCGCATCACCAGAAGATCACGGTATTTCGTGGGGATCTGCGCCAGTACCAAGGCAACCCGTTGGCGCGTCTCCGCGTTTTGGAGACCGTGATCGTGTTGGGCCGCGACGCTGGCAGTGTGCTCAGCAGAACCCACATGTCGACGTTCACGACGTTGGCGGCGGCGCAGGACATCGATGGCGAGATGGCGCACCATGATGGTGAACCAAGCGATGAACGAAGCAGCAGCCAGCGCTGACTGTGGATCCTGGGCGATACGCCATAGGGCTTCCTGGACCACGTCCGCTGCATCGTCACGGCTGCCGGTAATGCGCGCTGCCTGCACCAACGCAGTAGGCTGGAGCACGGCAACCAGATTGCCGAAGGCCTGATCGTCGCCCTCAGCGTAGCGTCGGAGATATTCGTGCGGGGATCTGCTGTCGAGATGTTCCTCCCGCTCTCGCCTAACCGCGGGTTCCACCATGGTCCGAGGCGTCATCTGGCCTGGCACCGGGATAGGCCAGGGTACAAACATCTGAGAGGTCGCTGCATGCATCACGAAGACGCTCCTATGGGCCGGAGTGTTTGCCCATTTTCCTGGCTTCGCCGGTTCCTGGTTTGGCCATCAGCATGACGTCCTCGCCCACCCCGCTGTTGGGTGCCAACAGGCCATCCGGTCGCCGCGTCGAAG